>CALBJU010000349.1 GCA_937893205.1 uncultured Bacteroidota bacterium | reverse complement strand
TGGGATCAGGGAAACGAAGAACCGGTGCTTCGAGAATTTGAACTCGCTCATCAGGACCGCGGCGAAGCGCTATTGGGTGATCGGGCCAAACTGGAAATAGAAATCTCTGAATTCGTCTCCACAGAGGAGATGTTGGAGATCCGAGCAGAATGGGAGTCCAGCCTGGACGATCCCCTGGTGGCGAGTGCCATAAATTCCACCGCGCTGCATGAGGTGATTCGGATCGTCAGCATTCCCCATGATGAGCGGACCGCACATCAGAATGCGTTCATGCGGGATCGATTCGCGGAAGCTCACGAATCGACAGCGGAGTTGCGCGAGGAAAGATCCAATATCTCGGCGGCCATGGATTCTCTCTCTCCAACCGTCACGCCCGTAATGCGGCGGCTCCCCGAAGGTGAGCTTCGCACGACCAGGCGGTTTGAGCGCGGTAGTTTTCTTGCGCCACTGGAGCTAGTCGAGCCTGGCGTACCAGCGTCATTACCTGCGATGACCGATAGCGTCCGGGCGGACAGGCTCGCCTTCGCCCGCTGGCTGGTTTCACCCGAAAATCCTCTCACCGCGCGTGTGACGGTGAACCGATTCTGGGAGCAATTATTCGGGCTGGGTATCGTCGAATCGACCGGTGACTTCGGTACGGTAGGTATCCGACCCACTCACCCTCAATTGCTGGACTGGCTGGCTGTTCATTTTCAGGATGATCTGTCCTGGAGCGTCAAGCGGATACTGCGGGAGATTGTCCTCTCTTCCACCTATCGGCAGGCCTCAAATATCTCCGACGATAAACGGAATATTGATCCAGAAAACAGATTGCTTTCAAGGGGCCCCCGTTTCAGACTGAATGCCGAGCAAATCCGTGATCAAGCTCTAGCGGTCAGCGGTTTACTTTCGGCCAAACAATTGGGGCCGTCTGTAATGCCCCCTCAGCCCGACGGCATCTGGAAAAATCCATACAGCGGACTCTACTGGGAGGCTGCGGAGGACGAAGAGAGATATCGACGCGCACTCTATACCTATTGGCGCCGGACCGGGCCTTATCCGTCGATGGAGGCGTTTGGCGTTCCGTCACGAGAAGTCTGCCTGTCGCGTCGCATCCTGACGAACACACCGCTGCAGGCGTTGGTGACGCTGAACGATCCGGGCTTCTGGGAGGCGGCCGAGGCGCTGGCCGTTAGAATGGAAGACGAGCTTCCCGAGGCCGCCTCAAAAAGGGAGCAGGTTGCGCTCGGCTATCGCCTCGCGCTCGCTCGCGAGCCCTCCAAGGAGAAGCTTGACGTTCTGACAGAGCTCGCTGAGGACGCCTCCATGGCGCTGGTCGCAAATGTAATTTTGAATCTGGACGAATTTCTGACCAAAGAATGAGAGCATGAATATATACGACGAAGCTCGGCTCAGATTCGCCCATCTGCAGACCCGCAGACACTTCCTGAAGTCCTTCTCGGCGGGGCTGGGAGGCGCGGCGCTGTCATCCCTTCTCGGCCCTGCGGCGATGGGAGCGCCATTTGGAAATTCGCCGCAAATCGGACCGCTCTCGCCTAAACCACCACATTTCGTCCCGAAAGCCACTCGTGTCATCTTCCTGCATATGGCAGGTGCCCCCTCTCAGTTGGAACTGTTCGACTACAAACCACTCCTGGCGAGGCTAGATGGTGAACTGACTCCTCCCTCCCTTCTTGAAGGCAAAAGATTCTCATTCATAAAGGGAATTCCAAAAATGCTGGGACCTCAGGCCACGTTCAGCCA
The DNA here is from genome assembly GCA_937893205.1 of uncultured Bacteroidota bacterium. Lineage (GTDB taxonomy): Bacteria > Bacteroidota > Rhodothermia > Rhodothermales > UBA10348 > CALBJU01. The sequence continues at coordinate 10,379 of CALBJU010000349.1, read as the reverse complement.
GCACGGAAACTCTGGAGCCTGGATTTCTGATCGCCTTCCCCACCTGGCCAGTGTGGCCGACGAGATTTCGTTTCTGAAGGCAATGCATACGGACGAGTTCAATCATGCCCCTGCTCAACTCCTGATGTACACCGGAAGTCCCCGCCTGGGTCGCCCAAGTATGGGGTCGTGGGCGGTGTACGGTCTTGGAACAGAAAACCAGGACTTGCCGGGCTTCGTGGTGTTGATATCCGGAGCTGCCACACCCAGCGCAGGTGCATCGGTCTGGGGCAGTGGATTCCTGCCCACGATTTATCAGGGAGTACAGTGTCGTTCGGAAGGGGATCCGGTACTCTTCCTGTCCGACCCGGAAGGTGTGCCAAGAGATCTTCGAAAAGCCAGTATTGATGCCATCACTAAGATCAACCGGCAGCAACACGAGGAGATGGGCGATCCTGAAATATTGACGCGAATCGCGCAATACGAGTTGGCGTTTCGGATGCAGATGTCCGTGCCCGACGCTATGGACATTCTTTCAGAGCCGGACTATGTGCACGCGGAATATGGAACAGCCCCTGGAGAAATTTCCTTCGCCAACAACTGCCTGCTGGCACGACGATTGGTAGAGCGAGGAGTCCGGTTTGTCCAACTTTTTCACTGGGGTTGGGACTCTCATGGAAACGGGGAAAGAGAAGGATTAAGACATGGATTTGTGGCTCGATGTCGAGAGACCGATCAGCCGATTGCTGCTCTCATCAGGGATCTCGATCGACGCGGCCTGCTCGACGAAACGCTCATCGTCTGGGGGGGCGAGTTCGGCAGGACACCCATGCTTGAAAACCGGAGCGGTGAAGACAATGCCTTCGTAGGACGTGACCATCACAGCGACGTCTTCACGATGTGGATGGCCGGCGGCGGAATCAAACGTGGATTCACCCACGGAGAGACCGATGAGATAGGCTATCAGGCGGTCAGCGGTCGAACTCATGTTCACGACCTCCAGGCGACCATTCTGCACCAGCTCGGATTCGATCACGAGCGCTTGACGTTTCCGTATCAGGGTCGAGGATTTCGGCTGACCGATGTTGGTGGCCGCGTGATCAACGAAATAATCGCTTAATAATCAGATATCGCTCCATGATTTCTGCCCGCTTTGCAAAATGGAACCTGATTGGCGTTTCGATTGCCCTCACCATCCTGTTCCTCTCCATCAGCCCGACCGCAGAAGCCTCGGAATGGCAACGTTTTTTCGCTCGCCTCCACCCGGCTTACGTCCACGTACCCATGGGAATCCTCTTGTTTGGCCTCATTTTGACCATTTTGAAGGCGCTTCGGTGGTTGAAGGACGGTGACAACATGATCAATATTGCCCTCGTGGTTGGATCGTGGGGCGGATTGCAGGCGATAGCCGCGGGATCATGGCTGGGACAGTTGAGTGGATATCCTCCCGATGTGCTCTTCCTGCACAAGATGCTTGGTTATTCAGTCACCTTGCTGAGTGCGGTTCTGGTTTATGTTCATTTCAAATCGCCCAAACCGGCTCTCGTCCACGGAGGATGGGGAATTTTGATGCTCGCTCTGGTCGTTGGCGGCGATCTGGGTGGGAGTATGACACATGGAGAAGGCTTCGTAACCGAGTATGCTCCCGCGATTGCTCGCGACATTCTAGGCCATCCTGACCCGATGAATGAACGCTTCGAACTGTCAACTCCCACATTGACTTCCGTCTATGATGGCATCATCGCCCCAATCTTTTCCCAGAAATGCACCAGCTGTCACGGAGAGGACCGCGATCGAAACCGCCTCCGCCTCCACTCCCGGGAATCGATTTCGAATCACAAGGGTGACGAGCCGCTGATCGTCGAAGGCCACCCGGAGGAAAGTCTGCTCATTACACGGATTTCTCTTCCGGAAGGACATGAGGATCAGATGCCCCCACCTCTCAACGCGAGACCCCTCTCCCATGCCGATGTCGAACTCCTGATATGGTGGGTTGCGGAAGGGGCTTCGTTCGATGCGCTCATCGCAGACGTCGCGATTCCTCCACACATCGTAACAATTTTGGAAGCCTACGGATTGAGCGAGATCCGGCGGGGAATCTTTGCGCTCGACGTTTCTTTGCCCGATTCCAATGCCGTAGCTGCGCTACGCCTGACTGGAGCCTCAGTTGATCCACTCACGTCAGATTCGCCGTTTCTTTCTGTCCGATGCGGTTCCAACGCGAAGTGCTTCTCTGGCGATGAGCTAGGGACGCTTGGCCCGCATATCGCCTGGCTCGACCTCAGTGCCTCCACCGTGTCAGATTCCGATCTCGCCGTGCTGGGTGAGCTCCCTCACATGACCCGCCTGGATCTGTCGGGTACGGGGATTGATGGAGCCGGACTCTCCTCGATCACCGATCTCGAGTTCCTCGAGTACGTCAATCTGTATGATACTCGGATGAGCGACGACGCTCTTGAACACCTGGCCGCTGTTCCAACGTTAACGGCCGTCTACCTGTGGCAGACGGCCGTCACTCCAGAGGGAGTTCTCGAGCTTCGAAACGCGATTCCCGAAGCCAGAATCAACACCGGTGAGACCAACTAACTGTCCAACTTGATCACTGGGAGCCGGACATTCAGAACCATTTCCTCAAATTCCGTCATCTGGAAGCTGGTGATGTCCGCGAGCTTGGCGAGCCATTCGTCAATTTGCTTCACGAGCTCATCGCGCACGCCATAGGCCTGATCCGTCGGACGAAAATGGCCGCGGGAGGCAACCCCGCCGACCGCAGCCAACTTATTGTTGAGTCGAATGGGAAAGTTGAGCGGATCCTGACCAGATTGGTTCTTCGTCTGGTAGAGAGCTTCTTCGACTTCCTTCATACCATCAAGCATATGCTCGGCAAAGCCATTGATCGTATCCGCTTCGGCATGATCTTCCGGAATGCGATCCAGGACGTCTTCGATCTGCTCCCGAAGCGATCGAATCTGCTTGACAGCCTCGTGGGTTTCGCTAAGCTTGTCGCGGACTGCAATCTGGAAGGCGAACTTCTCCTGAAGATCTGCAAGTGGGGATTCCGAACGGGGATCCGGCGCGATTCGAAAGGATACCGTAGTAGAATCGTCGCCGACTATCAGCCTCGCCTGGTATCGTCCGGGCACGGCCTGCGGGCCACGCACCGAGCCTGCCCACATGATAAGACCATCAAAGGTCTCCGCATCTTCGTATCTCATGTTCCAGTTGTACTGGTTCACACCAGCGCTGGCTTCGATCTCATCGTCCGTGGAGATGATCGTTCCATCCTGTTCGAGAATCCGGACGGTTACCTCGTCCTCCTGGTCTTCCTTGAACCAGAATCGCAGGCGGACGGAGCTTTCGGCTCCCAGGGTGGCTACATATGGACTGTAGAAAGTGTGGTCCTCCTCGATATCCGCGGCAGACAAATGGTGCAGATACATCAGGTCCTCGAGAATCCAGAATGCGCGCCCCTGCGTGGCCACCACCAAATCGTGATCGTTCCACTTCAGATCGGTGACCGGTACGATCGGAAGATTCAGTTGGAAGGATTGCCAGGAATCTCCGTCGTCGAAGGAAATGTACAGTCCGGATTCGCCACCAGCATACAGCAAGCCAGACCGCTCCGGGTCGACTTCGATCGTACGGGTGAAGTGGTCATCCGGAATCCCCTCAGTGATTTTCGTCCAAGTTGCCCCGTAATCGTTGGTTTTGTACAGATAAGGGGCAAAATCATCCGATTTATAGCGTGTGCCTGCCACATACAAGCCACCCGGATTGTGTGGATCGACCACCATGTCATTGACCATCATCCACTCGGGGAAAATTCGCTCGGGTGGAGTGATGTTCGTCCACGTCTCCCCATCGTCCCGGGTAATATGGATGAGTCCGTCGTCTGAACCCGTCCAGATTACGCCCGGCTCCTCCCCTTCCGCGAGCGTGAATATGGTCGCGTAGTATTCGACCGCGGTATTGTCCTTCGTTATCGGCCCGCCCGAGGGTCCCAATGTCGACGGATCGTTCCGGGTCAGGTCCGGCGAGATCAATTCCCATGACTGCCCCTGGTTGGTGGACCGGTGTACGTGTTGGGAGGTGGCAATCACGGCTTTTGGGTCGTGACGCGACGTGATAATCGGGAAATTCCACTGAAAGCGGTACTTGAAGTCCTCCGCCCCATGCCCCATCGGATTATCGGGCCACACATTGATCGAACGGCTCTGCCCGGTGCGGTGGTTCACGATGGAGAAGGACCCGCCGTATGATCCTCCATAGACGATGTCGGAGTCCGCCGGATCGGTTGCAAGCCAGGCGCTTTCTCCACCAGCCGTGGACTCCCAGTCCCGTTCACTTCTACCGTTGGATGTGTGCACAATCCGCACGGTGGAGTTGTCCTGCTGTCCGCCGTAGATCCGGTATGGAAAACTGTTGTCGGTGTTGACCCGGTAGAACTGAGCGGTCGGCTGATTTGAATAGGTCGACCAGTTTTCGCCACCGTCGAAGGATACTTGCCCACCTCCGTCATCCCCTACAATGAGTCTGTCGGCATCTCCGGGAGCAATCCAGAAATCGTGATGATCACCGTGCGGAGTACGGACGCGCTCATACTCCGAACCACCATCTTTCGAGTGCCAGAGACTGACGTTCAGTACCCAAACATCGTCCTCGTCTTCGGTCCCCGCATAAATGCGAGAGTAATACCATGCTCTTTGACGCAGATTCCGGTCCGTATTGATGCGACTCCACGATTCACCCCCATCGTCGCTTCGATATACACCGCCCTCTTCGTGCTCAATGATGGTCCATATCCGATCGGGATTCACTGGTGAAATGGTGACACCGCTGATTCCAATGGTCCCTCCAGGGAGGCCATTATCCTGATTGGTGAGTTCATCCCAGGTGTTTCCGCCGTCAGTGGATTTGTACAGCCCAGAATCCTCTCCACCGGACGACATCTCGTACGGCGAGCGGTAAAATTCCCACATCGACGCATACAACACCCGCGCATTCGATGGATCCATCACCAGATCCATGGCGCCGGATTTGTCGCTCACATACAGAATGTTTTCCCAGGTCATCCCACCATCAGTGGATCGGAAGACGCCGCGTTCTTCGTTCGGGCCGAACAGATGTCCCATGACGGAGACGTACACCAGATCGGGATTGCGTGGATGAACTCGGATTCGCGAGATGTGACGCGAGTCCGTCAACCCGATCGATTCCCATGTTTTACCGGCATCCATGGACTTCCACATGCCGTAGCCGTGAGACACGTTACCGCGGATTGTTTTCTCTCCGCCACCCACGTAGATGACATTGTTGTCCCACTCCGAAACGGCGATAGCGCCTATGGAGCCGCCAAAAAAGTCATCCGAGAGATTCTCCCAGGACTGCCCACCGTCTTTGGTGCGCCATACACCTCCGCCCGTGCTCCCCATGTAGTAAAGCAAGGGTTTACCGGGGACTCCGGTTACAGCGGCCGAGCGGCCCCCTCGATACGGCCCGACAAGCCGGTACTCGAGGCCCTCGTACAGGGCAGGATCGATCGACTGAGCTTGGGCATCAGTAAAAAATGAGAGTACAACACCGACGATAATCGCCGAACGTAAGAAGCGCATGAATCTGGTGGGATTGCGTGTATTGAGCATGAGAGGGAGGGAATCTAAACTGCCGTCATCAAACCCGCCAATTATCTCGCCAATCCCTTGGTCGGTGCGTTGTCATTACTTGACTAACTTTGATAGATTGGCGACACCTGAAGACGTAAAGCCCGTTAATTTCTTCAACACCGAGCCAAAATCAGAAGGATTCCATGTACCAGATTCCTTTAGATCGGAAAAAATAGTGACGCGGCTGTCTGTGGTGGCCGGATTACACGAGAGTCTAAATTCAGTCATTGAACCGTCCTGGGCATGGGGAGGCCTGATTATTTCGGTGCTCTTGGGAGTGTACTTTATTCCCTTTCTCCGGACACTTCCGCGAACAAGCTTTCGGGACTTCGTTGTTTCAGGGGTAGTCTACGTGGGAGGCGCCGTCGGGATGGAGCTTGTCGGCCAGCCATTGGACGGAGATGCGCTTCCCTACAACATGTCTACCATAGTTGAAGAGGGGATGGAAATCTTCGGCATCATTCTTTTCATCCGAGCCCTTCTGAGTTATATGTCAAATGACAAAACTGAAGTTGAAGTGGAGTTCACTGTTTGACCCTTTGCCTCGACTGGGGTGATTCCTACCAAAATAATCGTCTATTGGCCGTAGTCTGGCTTGAGTTTTAGGTATTACACCGGTTTATTGAGGATATCACCCGCTAAATCCATGGATGTTATGAAGAGTTTCGCCCGTCCCATCATCATACTACTCGTTCTCCTTTCGTTCAGCCGAACCGCGACCTCGCAAAATATTTCGGGCACCGTCACAGATGCCACCGAGGGAAGTGCGCTCGAAGGCGTTACCGTTTTCGTGGCGAACACTTCCATTATGACAGAAACCGACGCCTCAGGATCGTTCACTCTGGCGACTCCTCCCCAACAATCTTTCGAAGTTGTGGCCGCTGCCGATGGATACGCCGCGACAGCAGTGATGGTGAGTAGAGATCAACAAAGTTCAGTCACGCTCCTGCTGGACAATGCTGCTCCCATGCCGCCACCAGAGGGAGATACAGACATGAGCAGAAAAGATCTCATGGAGTTTTTTGAGTCGACGGCATTTTCCTGGTCGAAGTTCGCCAGCGACGTCGAGATGGTCAATCCCGAGGTGCTCCGGTTCTCCCATGATGCCAGCAACAATGTCATTTCAGTAAATGCTTCCGGCACATTTGAGTATGACAATCGAGCGCTTGGGTACAAGATCAGGATTTATGACTTCCAGCTCGGGGGCAATCAAATCGGATACCGGTGGCGCGGTTATGCTGTTTACATTCCATTAGAGCCGAGGAAGAAGAAGGACGAAAAGAACTGGAAGAAGAATCGAGCCAAAACCTACGAGGGATCGTTTCGGCACTTTTTGAAGGCACTGGTCGATGAGAGGGTCAAGAAAGAAGAGTGGGCGGCCTTTTTCGTAGGTGGGCCTGGTGCGGCCGAGGATCATTCTCCGATCGCTGAGGCAGGATTAAGGAGTATTTACGGTGAGCCGCAGCCCATCATGTTCGACGAGAAATATTCCGAATTAAAAAGACTTGATTGGGGGGGATGGCTGCGAATACAGTACTACGGAACGGGTGGTGACAGTGAGTGGGAGCGATACATCGATCGATTCTGGCCGGTATCGGCCATGTCTGAAGCGCTAAAAACCGGTAACGTTTCGTTTGTCAAATTACCAGACTTTCAGGCCATGTTCGATGATACGGGCGTTTTGTCGCCTTCCAAGTCTCCCTCGACGCAGGTGATGGGTTTCTGGACCTTTTATCGAATGGCGGATATGCTGCCCAACGATTACATGCCCGACGAGTAACAGACACTTCAGCGCAAGGCCAGCAGAAAGGGGCGGCCGGCAAAAGCCGGCCGCCCCTTATGCGTTCGATCTCCTCTTAATCATTCAATCTCGGGGAGATTTATCCGACGCCGATCAGTTCTACGTCAAAAACAAGAACCGCGTTGGGCGGAATCGAACTACCGGCCCCACGGGCTCCATATCCCATTTCGGACGGAATTGTCAGGCGGCGGAGACCACCGATATTCATTCCGGCGAAACCCTTGTCCCAGCCCTGAATCACCTGACCACCGCCGAGTAGAAACGAAAAGGTCTCTCCCCTATCAACGGAACTGTCAAATTTGCCGCCCTTGTTGTCTTCCGCGGAGGGATCGTAGAGCCATCCGGTGTAGTGAACTTCGATCCTCTTACCTGGTGTAGCCTCTGCGCCATCACCGGTCACGAGGTCGTCAATAATTAATCCGTCACTCATTGCTGTAATTTGGTTTGGTGTGTTACTGAATTTCCAGAAGATCGATCTCGAATATTAAATCAGTATTCGGTGGAATGTCTGTGCCCCATCCTCTTTCAGCATATGCTAGACGGTGGGGAATTATCAGTTCTCTGGTTCCGCCCACTTTCATCCCGGGTATTCCTTCGTGCCACCCTGGTATTACTGCACTCTGACCCAGAGTAAAGGGATACGATCGACCCCCATCTTTTGAGCTCTGCAAACGCTTTCCTCTGCCGTCTTCCGCTTCTGCATCGTAGAACCATAGCGTGTAGTGAACGTCTATGGAACTTCCCATTTCAGCTACTTCTCCGTCCCCCTCGATGAGATCCGTGCTGATCAGTTCGGCCACCATCGTCCCAGCGGACTCAGGAGTGGTCGTTTCTGTTTTTTCGGTAGCACATGCCCCTAAAAGCAGCGTAACAATGATTAAAAGTGAGGTCCAGGATCGTTTCATACAATAAAGAGTGGTTGGTTCAGCCGTGAAAGCGCTCGTTTACGTCGAACCGGAACTCAGGTTCACCACGGCCAGACATTCCGACACCATGAGCCTTCTACAGCTCCCGTACCCAGATATTTCGAAAGGTCATCGGATTACCGTGATCCTGCAGCTTGATCGATCCTGGTCCGTGAACTCCATATTCTGGGAGTCCGACATAGCGTGAGGGCCCAATCAGCTCGACATGATTCTGGATCAGTACACCATTATGTAAAACCGTCACCGCAGCTGTGCGCACGAGATCTCCCTCAGTCGAAAAAACGGGTGATCGAAAAATGATGTCATAGGTCTGCCACTCTCCGGGTCCACGCGATGCATTAACCAGCGGAATATGCTGCTTATAAACCGAGCCCGCCTGCCCATTTGAGTAGGTGACATTCTCATAAGAGTCGAGTATCTGCACCTCGTAAATCTCGTGAAAGAACACCCCACTGTTTCCTCGGCCCTGCCCATCGCCTTCAACCACCGCGGGAGTTCGCCACTCGATGTGCAACTGAACATCTGAAAATTTCTGCCGCGTCCGGATGTCTCCCGTCCCGGCATTGACCGTCACCTCGCCTCCATCCACCATCCAGGCTGCATCTCCACCTCGTACAGATTCCCAGGCGTTCAGATTTTCGCCGTCAAACAGCGCGATTGCGTCCGAAGGGGGAGACCCCATCTGGCCCGACGTCACAATGTCGGGTACGGGGTCCCATTTTTCGGTCATTGAGGGCGTAAACTCTTGGGCTGCAGCGGTATAAGTCGCAAAGAACAGTAATATTGCTGCGAAAGACATTGATGACTTCAAAGGGGTATTCTCCATGATTCTGTGTGGAGGGGAGGTTTTCTGTCGATATTTACGCGCCCGGGGGTTCAAGTGCAAGAAGACAACTTTTCGCATTCCTCTGCGTCCTCAATTAAACCGAAATCAAGATGCGACACACCCTCCTCATTTCAGCTTTTTGCCTCTTGCTCGCCGCCTGTGCTCAAGACGCCACTACACACGAAGACGACCTCGATGCCATCCGTTCACTCATTGAATCGGTCGAGGCCGCCAACAATGAGGGGGATGTCGATACCTGGGTGGGCTCCTTCGACGACCCGTTCTGGTACCTGCCTTCCTTCAGCCCGGCCGTTACCAACCGCGATTCGCTCAGAGCAATGACAGCGGCTGCATTCTCCGGTTGGCAGGCTGACATTGAAATTCTGGTTGGAGATATTCAGGTTGAAGGATACTGGGCAAATGTCTACAGCGAAGTCCGTGGCATCGCTGTCTCTCCGGATAAGTCGGATAAGGCAAATGTAGACGTCAAGCAGCTGGTTGTTTATCACAAGACGGGTGACGGATGGAAGATCAGCCGAATGATGAACAATCCCAACGAATACGATATGTAGGAATGCGCACGCAGGCATTGAGTTTGGTGGGCGATTCGCGTTAATTCAGGATTCCCATTCAGCTGAACTGGCGTGCCCTCCAATGCGAATCCTACTGCCTCTTATCCTGCTTCTCCCCCTGGCTGGTTGTGCGCAGCCCGCCTCATTCGAAATAATTGAAGCAACCGTCTCGGAAGCTCACGAAGCATTCAGCGATGGTTCGCTCACAGCCGTCCGGCTGGTTCAGATGTATTTGGACCGAATTGAGGCGTTTGACGACTCCCTCAACGCATTTATTATCCTCAATCCACTGGCTCTCGAGCAGGCCGCCAGCCTCGACGCAGAATATGCGAAAACCGGTGTTTTGCGACCCATGCACGGCATTCCGATCGTCGTAAAGGATAATTACGACACGGAAGGACTGCAGACGACGGGCGGATCTGCCGCATTGGCGGGATCATCACCACCAGACGATGCGTGGCAGGTAGCGCGCCTTAAAGACGCCGGCGCCATCGTACTCGGCAAAACGAATATGGCCGAATGGGCATTCAGTCCGTTTGTAACCATCAGTTCAATCGGAGGAACGACACGCAATCCATATGACCTGTCCCGCGTGCCAGCTGGATCGAGCGG
>CALBJU010000348.1 GCA_937893205.1 uncultured Bacteroidota bacterium | reverse complement strand
TGGACTCAGATCTGGTCGCCCGAGAATTTCACCTCGGTAAATCCAGACCTTTACGCCGGTTGTTCCATAAACCGTGAAGGCCGTGCCTTCTGCATAATCAATATCTGCTCGGATCGTGTGAAGCGGTACTCTGCCCTCACTGTACTGCTCGGTACGGCCCATTTCTGCACCGCCAAGACGACCACTCACTTTAATTTTTATACCCTCAGCACCCATGCGCATGGCAGCCGTGATGGATTGCTTCATCGCGCGACGGAAAGAAACACGTCCCTCGAGCTGCTGGGCAATATTCTCAGCAACGAGACTGGCGTCCACTTCCGGCCGTTTGATCTCGTTGATATTGATCTGAATGTCTTTCTTGGTAAGCTTCTTGATCTCCTCGCGAAGTTTCTCGACTTCAGAACCACCACGACCGATGACAACACCGGGGCGTGAGGTGTGAAGAGTAAGAATCACACGTTTCGGCGTGCGCTCAATGACAACCCTACTCAGACCGGCGCGCTTCAGACGGGCGGAGAGGTACTTGCGTATCTCGTTGTCCTCTAAAAGCTTCTCTGCTAAATCTTTTCCGGCGAACCAGTTGGAATCCCAGCCTCGGATGATGCCGAGACGAAAGCCAATCGGATGCGTTTTCTGACCCATTACGTAATCCCTTGTGTGGGGTAGTTTCTGCTTATTTCGTTATTCAGTTCCTTCTTCGGCGGCGACTTCTACCTCGACCGTCTCGGAGGAATCTTCCACGGCGTTCGGTTCGGAAACCACCACCGTCAAATGACATGTGCGTTTGAGAATCGGGTGTGCCCGCCCACGGGACACCGGTCTAAAACGCTTAAATGCTGGGCCGCCATCGACACGTATTTCGCTGATGACGAGGTTTTCTTCGTCGATTCGCTCATCCCTATTGCTGTCAATAAGGTTGTGCACAGCCGACAGCACGGTCAGCTTCACGATGCGCGTCACTTTCTGAGGCAGAAAGTTCAGGATGTCCAGCGCTTCTGGCACCCGCTTTCCACGGACCACGTTGACCACGGTCCGCATCTTTCGCGGTGAACTCCGAATGTGTTTACTAACAGCTCTTGCTTGCATTGTCTCAATCCTTGTGTCTTGTCATCAACCGAAGTCGGTGCTCGACTGAAAATTTGTTTAACGGCCTCTTCTATCCTTCGCTGTACCCGCGTGACCACGGTAAAAGCGAGTCGGAGAAAACTCCCCGAGGCGATGCCCAACCATGTTCTCCGTGATGTATACCGGTACGAACTGCTTGCCATTGTGCACGGCGAACGTGTGACCGACAAAATCCGGTGTGACCATCGAAGCCCGGCTCCAGGTCTTCACGACCTTCTTCTTGCCAGACTTATTCAGATCGTCCACCTTCTTCTGAAGCTTGAAGTGGACGAAGGGACCTTTTTTTAGTGACCGAGCCATACTTACTTCTTGTTACGACGACGTACGATGTACTTGTCGGACTGGTTTTTCTTTTTCCTTGTCTTAAATCCTTTTGCGGGCACACCGGTCGGAGACTGTGGGTGTCCACCAGATGCCTTTCCTTCACCACCACCCATCGGGTGATCTACCGGGTTCATGGCCACGCCACGCGTCTTCGGGCGAATACCCATCCAACGGCTTCGACCGGCCTTACCGATAACAATATTCATGTGGTCCGGATTCGACGTTGTGCCGATGGTGGCAGTGCAGCCAACCGGTACCATTCTCGTTTCGCCAGAAGGAAGGCGCAAAATCGCGTGCTTTCCTTCGCGGGCCGTCAGCTGAGCAAACGTTCCGGCGCTCCGGGCGAGCTGTGCCCCTTTTCCAGGCTTCATCTCGATTGCATGCACAAACGATCCAACGGGGACGTTGGCCAACGGGAGGCAGTTTCCTGCTTCCGGGGCCGCATTGGGACCATTGGTCACCGTCTGACCCACCGTAATCTCATTGGGCGCTATGATGTAGCGTTTTTCGCCGTCTGCATAGACGAGTAGTGCGATACGCGCCGACCTGTTCGGATCGTATTCAATGCTCGCAACCTTGGCCGGAATGCCAATCTTGTTGCGTTTGAAATCGATGATCCGGTAGCGTCGCTTGTGACCGCCGCCCTGGTGCCGGACCATGATCCGTCCAGTGTTGTTGCGGCCCGCTTTTTTCTTCAGCGGTGCAAGCAAGCTTTTCTCCGGCGTCGACTTCGTAATCGTGTCGAAAGCGGAGACGGAGCGATGTCGCTGTCCGGGTGTAGTTGGTTTGAGTTTTTTGATCGCCATTTGTCTGTCGTCATCTAGTCAGGAACAGGGTCCTTCCTATACTTCCTCAAAGAAATCAATCTGTTCGCTGTCCGGCGTGAGAGTGATGATGGCCTTCTTGTAAGAAGACCGACGTCCTTCCACACGACCGCGACGCGTCATTTGCGTACGGCGCTTGCCTCGAACAATCATTGTCCGCACTTCCTTGATCTTGACGCCGGGATATCGTGATTCAATCGCGCTCCGGATCTCGATCTTGTTTGCCTCCTGCTTGACCTGAAAAGTAAAATGACCCTGCTCCATTAGTTGGGTCAGCTTTTCGGTCACCAGGGGACGTATTAAAATTTCGTTGCTCATCGCTTTGCTCTAGGCAGGGTTTCTGTGTTCGGCTAGCTCTTGCTCTTGCTCGTACTTTTGCTCGTGCTTTTGCTCGTGGTCTTGCTCGTGGTCTTGCTTTTGCTTTTTCCCAATTGGGTTACAAGGGACTTAACCGCTTCTTCCTGAAGGATGAGCACCTGGGCCTTCATCACATCCAGTGTAGAAGCATCACTGGCGTTGCGCACGGTCACTTTGGGCACGTTCCGCCCAGACTGATACAGCGCGCTGTCGCTCGATCCCGTCAGAAAGAGAATGCTCTTTCCACCCAATTCCATGGAATTGAGGATGGATTTGAACTCACTCGTGTTCGGTGCATCGAATGAAAAATCCTCCACGACCATGATGGCTTTGTCCTGAGCCTTGTAAGCGAGTGCGCTCCGACGAGCGACATGCTGCGTCTTGCGATTCACTTTCAGATTATAGCTCCGAGGACGAGGGCCGAAGGTGCGACCCCCACTTTTCCGGATGGGACTTTTCGCACTACCGGCGCGTGAATTCCCGGTGCCTTTCTGACGGTAGAGCTTGCGCGTACTACCGGCAACTTCGCCACGCTCTTTGGTTTTGGACGTTCCCTGACGGCCATTGGCCTGGATACGACGAACATCCAGCCAGATAGCGTGGTCATTCGGCTCAACACCAAAGACCTCTTTATCCAGCGTAACCGACTTTTTGGTAGCCGTTCCGTCCTGCTTGTAGACTTTTACTTTCATTGCCTATCTGCGGCTTACTTTTTCTTTCTCAATTCAACCAGACCGTTTTTCGGTCCTGGTATCGCACCACCGATCAGAACAGCGTTCTGCTCGGACATGATGCGTAAAATCGTGAGGTTCTTGACCGTTACGCGGTCCGTTCCCATGCGACCACCCATCCGCATTCCTTTGAATACGCGAGATGGACTGGATCCTGCGCCAATCGATCCAGGATGGCGCTGGCGATTATGCTGACCGTGAGTGGCGTCTCCAACTCCACGAAAACCGTGACGCTTGACCACTCCCTGAAATCCTTTTCCCTTGCTCGTTCCCGACACATCGATGATCTCGCCTTCTTCGAAAACGTCTTCGATGCTGACCGTATCGCCTGCAGAGAGCTCATTTTCGCTCATTTCGAATTCGCGAATGAAGCGCTTGGGTGATGTCCCGGAGGTTTCGAAGTGACCGCGCATCGCCTTTGACGTGCGTTTTTCCTTCTTGTCGCCGATGGCGAGTTGAACAGCTGTGTAGCCATCCTTCTCTTCGGTGCGGATCTGGGTGACGACATTTGGCTCAACTTCAACGACGGTGCACGGGTAATGCGCTCCATCATCGCCGAAGATGCTGGTCATCCCAATTTTCTTTCCTAGTAATCCTTTGCTCATTGCAATCCTATAACGTTTGATCGTTTCAAGGCGATCAGATTGTTAAGCTCGTTTTGGTTAAACACTGATGAGGGTGATCGTTACCGGATCAACCAGCGACGAATTGAACAGCACACCAAGAAGAATCCCGGTGTTTCCAGTCGCCGTCAACGTCAGCGTCGTCGCACTTACAAAATTGTAGTTAAATGTCAGTGGCGTATCCGTTCCGGCCACCGACAGGGTCACGGTCAGAGTAGAAGCGCCTTCATTCACGGTGTATGTCCCCGAATAGGTCGCGTCTGCGGCATCATCAATCGCGTCCACGTTCAGCGTAATGCTGCCTGCTTCGGTAAAAATGATGACAACACTGTCGTAGTTCATCACGAACGTTGCCGTCCGATCGCCATCGCCATCCGAGAGGCCGCCGAAGCCCCATGTACCTGCCAAATCTGACATCACACTGGAGTCGTTGCCACCATCGCCGCCGCCGCTGTCACATCCCGCGGCAAACGCCAATACTCCGAAGAGCATCAGAAACGAGGTGTATTTAGACAGTGTGTATTTAATTTTTCTCATGGTGTTGTCCTTTTTATGGGTCAGACCTTGATCTCAACATCGACGCCGCTCGGAAGCTCAAGCTTCATGAGGGCATCCACTGTCTTGCTGCTCGTAGAAAGAATATCGATGAGGCGTTTGTGACTACGCGTCTCAAACTGCTCACGGCTCTTCTTATCCACGTGGGGGCTTCTCAGGACGGTGTAGATCACCTTGCGGGTGGGAAGCGGGATTGGGCCGCTGACCACTGCTCCGGTTGATTTTACCGTCTTGATGATTTTTTCCGCGCTCTTGTCGATCAACGTGTGATCGTATGACCTGAGCTTGATGCGAATTTTCTGACTTGCCATTCTTTCGTCCGTGTCTTTACGACGTGGTTTCTAGTATTAATCGAGAATCTTGGAGACGACACCGGCTCCAACCGTGCGTCCACCCTCGCGGATGG
>CALBJU010000347.1 GCA_937893205.1 uncultured Bacteroidota bacterium | reverse complement strand
TTATGTCAGGCCCTTCGGAAACAGCACGGAGTTGACTTTATTTCGCTGATGCCCACGAACCTGTATGGACCGGGAGACAACTTTGATCTCGAAACGAGTCATGTGCTGCCAGCTCTAATCCGCAAGTTTCACGAGGCAAAGGATACGCGAACTCCAGTAACAGTGTGGGGGACTGGCTCGCCGAAGCGTGAATTCATGTACGTGGATGATCTTGCAGAGGCTGTGCTTCACATACTGAAGATTCCCGAATCCACGCTCTTCGAAGCTGCGCCAGACGGATTGATGAATGTTGGTGTTGGGGCCGATCTGTCGATAAAGGAATTGGCGGAGCTCATTCAGACGGTCGTGGGGAGTGAGAATCCAATCGAATACGACTCATCCAAACCAGACGGCACACCGAAAAAACTGGTGGATGTCTCGCGCCTGTTCTCGCTCGGTTGGAGACCATCCGTGTCGCTCTCAGATGGTCTGCGCCAGACCTACGAATCGTTCTTGAATGAGACCCAGGGCGGCTGATCATTCCAGCGCAGATGGACAATATTTTCGATTCAGGTAACGATTGGTTATAATTAGTAACCAAACGGTCCACAAAACAAGTGATTATCCTCTAATTCCATGGGACGGCCAAGAGAATTCGACGAAAAAGAAGTGTTGTTGGAAGCCATGCGCGTTTTCTGGCTCAAGGGATATGAAGCGACCTCCATGACTGATCTGATGGGGGCAATGCAGCTTCATAAAGGGAGTATTTACAAGGCTTTCGGCGACAAACATAATCTGTTTTACCTGTCTCTGAAAGCCTACATGGATCAGGGCCGCGAGGCAGCAGTGCAGATGATGGAGGGAGCTTCCTCTCCGCGGGAAGCAGTGGGGATGTTCATGAACATGAGTCTGAGGCAATGTGCCTGTGGCGATCAGGTCAAAGGCTGTTTCATGATCAACAGCATCGTCGAGTTGGGTCCACACGATGAAGAAATCAGGGAACTGATCGCCACGTTCATGGAGAGTATGCGGGATAAGTTGATTTCGACCATCAAATCAGGACAGAAAATCGGGGAAATCAGGACAGATACCGCAGCTGGAGATTTGGCCAACTATCTCATCTCGGTAAAAGCAGGATTGTTGACGGCTTCCAAAGTTAAAATGGTGAATCACGATCCATATGCTATCGCTGAATTCGCCCTGTCTACTCTTGAATAGGCGATTACACCTACCGATAGAAAGATTGATTACCAAAAGGTCAATTAATGGTTGCGGTTGTTGTAACGAACTTACAAGACGGCATACTACAACCTGAACCATCTATTTTTAGCTTCGTGAGGCAACTCTGTATCCATTGTTGACCAAACGGTAAAAAATCTTCCCAATGACCATACAAAGATTACAGAACAAAAACGTGGTCGTAACCGGCGGCAGATGGCGGCATGGCGCAAGTTTGATTTTACTATTTAGCTCATAGATTAACGTCCTGAACCCCACTACCGTATCCAGATGACTGACAAATCGACTAAAGTAGACCACATGGTGACCCGGTTTACCCACCAGGTAATTCGTTTCAAGTGGCTGGTCGTCCTTGCGACCCTCGGACTGGTCGGCCTTGCTGGCTCGGGCGCGGGGGGGCTCTATTTCGATACGGACTATCGGGCGTTCTTCAGCGATGACAATCCTCACGTGCAGGCCTTTGAGGAGATCCAGGCGGTCTAGACGAAGAACGATAAGATCGTTTTCGTTATCGCCCCGAGAAGTGGGGTGGTAGCAGAAGAAGAAACTCTCGCGGCCATTGAAGACCTCGTCGACAAGGCGTGGACCATTCCATTCGCGATCAGAGTCGATGCGATCACCAATTTTTAGCACACGTTTGCTGAAGAGGATGATCTGATTGTCCAGGATCTGGTCGAGGATGCGATGGGGAGGTCGTCAGAATATTTTTCTGAGGTCCAGCGAATAGCGCTGGCGGAACCCCTCCTGAAAAATCGGCTGATAAATGACACCGCTTCGGTCACAGGAGTGAATGTCACACTACAGCTGCCAGGGGTAGATGCGGACGAAATATTTCAGTCCGTCGCGGCAGCCCGCGCAATGACTGACGAGTTCAAGTCACAGCATGAGAGCATCGACGTCTACCTGTCGGGATTCGCCATGCTGAACAACGCATTCCAGGAAATCAGCATGGACGAGATGTCGCGTCTCATGCCGCTGATGTTTGGAGCGATGATTCTGCTGATGTTGTTCATGCTTCGGTCGGTGAGTTCGACATTCGTTTCGCTACTCGTTATCGGGCTCTCGACGATGGTCGCCCTGGGCCTTGCGGGAATGTTCAATGTTGGTCTCACACCTCCATCTGCCCAAGCGCCGACCATTATTCTTACGCTTGCGATTGCAGACTCGATTCACAGGTTGGGACATCGGCCTGCTTGCAGAATATCATTATGACGGCCGAGATACAATCGAATTTGGTGGACAGTCCTTCAATACGACTCCGTTGAATCATGACCTGTTTGGAGGCATCCGATGGGCGCTGAATGATGTTCAGAATAGTCAGTTTCTCGGAGGTGCGATAACCGATACCGACTCTAGCGAAACAGCGTTTTTCGTCGAGGCATCTCGCCGTATCGGAAGCAGGCTTTTGGCTGAATTCGAAGCCCGATCTGTTAATTTCACGACTCCAGATGGACCGTTGCATTTTGTTCGGGATGATTCATACGTCCAATTCAGCGTAACGTATTTCTATTGATTGACCTCGCGCTCCGCACGTAAGGTGGCTCAATCGGGCTAAAACGGACTCTTTTGCGCATGATGTAGCAAAATATCAGGATCCATACGTTTCCTCTGAATAGAAAGTTGGAATGTTTATGGATGCCGGTTTCAGTATGATCTGAACCCGGCCTGTCTGTGAGTTACGAATTGCTATTCATGCAGGAAATACAGGAAGTAGTACCCGCTGGCGCGGTTTTACCCGCTCAGGACTCTTTAAGTGCAACCGGCGAGACAAGCGGTGTTCTTGATTCCCTGGCCTCCGGAGAGTTCACCTCCTTCTGGGACAAAGTGCTCGCATCAGGGGCGCTCTTCGTTCAGTCAATACTTCCAGAAGTAATCAAGGCGACGCTCGTCTTCGTGGTGCTATACATCGCGTACCGGGTAGTTCGGTCCATACTCGGACGAATTCTGAGTAGCTCCAAACGCGTAGATCCCGGTCTGGAAGGCCTTCTCACGAAGACGTTTTCAATCGTGGCCTGGTCCTTCATATCGGTGATGGTTCTGTCTCAATTTGGGCTGGACATCACCGCACTTCTGGCAGGACTTTCCATTATCGGTCTGGCAGCAAAAGATAGCCTCGAGAACTTTTTCTCAGGCGTAGCCATCATGATCGATCGACCGTTCCGGATAGGAGACCAGGTTGTCGTGGGAGATACCTATGGCACGGTGCAAGAGATCACACTCAGGTCAACACGGCTCCGGACGTTGAACAGCGAAATCATGGTTATGCCCAACTCGCTGATGATTAATCAAAAACTGATGAATCACACGTCAATGGGAATTCTCAGAATTGAGGTTCCGTTCAGCATTGCATACAAGGAATCTACAGACGAGGCACGCTCGGCCGTTCTCGGTCTTGTGTCAACCGATTCGCGGATTGCTACAGATTTCCCGGTTGAGGTGGTCGTTCTTCGTCTGGCTGACTCCAGCGTCGAGATGGTCCTGAGATTTCATATCAGGGAGTCTTTTCGCGAGGTCCCGATAAGAGATGAGTACACGGAGCTCATCTTCAAGGCTCTTAAAGGAGCGCACATTCAAATACCCTTCCCGCATCTGCAGCTCTTCATCGACGAGGCGAAAGGACTTTTACCCCAAGGTGGTCAGACTTCCTCTCCGTCAACCGTTCCGTGGCGTCCCCTCTAGAGCCGGAATTACTGAACGATCTGAATTTCTCGCATCACTCGAGAGTCGTTCACGCGAAGGGCCAGAAAATATATTCCCGAGCTGAGCACGGGCAGCGCTATCGAAATGTCATGGGATCCAGCTGTGTAGAATTGATCCACGGTAGCGTTCACTTCCCGTCCGAGAATATCGATTAGCCTCGTTGTTATCCGGGCTCCCATTTTCAACTCGATCTTGAGCGTCGTCTGCCGTGCTGCTGGATTTGGATAGATGGAAAGCACAGACAGTTCTCGGGGTAATTCCGCATTATATGCGGAGAATGTAGCCACCGGAGGTGGCGTAAATACCTGAGTGTCGGCGGAGGCAGAAAAGCCGGCATTTATTCCTCCCCCCGATAGGAAGATTTGAGAGTTGACGTCAACCGCTGAAAATCCGTGTCGTGCCTTGGGCATGTCGTCCAAAAGCCTCCAGGTATCCGAAACAGGATCATACTCTTCGACGGATTTAATAATCTGGGCTCCGTCCGAGAATGATTCTCCACCAAACACATAAAGTCGTCCATCGACACTCGCCGATGCGTGACCTGCCCGAGCCTCGTTCATGGGCGCTTTCTGCTCCCACGAATCGGTGAGTGGAGTGTACACGTGCAAGTCCGATAGATTGGTCACCACAAAGTTCACCCTCCGGCGCCCACCCGATACGTAGATTTTATCTCCGACGACGGCCGCAGAAAGGTGCTCACTGTCAACCGGGAGGGACTGAAGCTCGGTCCAAGTATCGGTCGTCGGATTGTATTTGAAGGCATGCGAAAATGCAGCATTGAAATACGTGCCGCCAAACAGGTACAGTTCGCCGTTGTAGGCAACGGTCGCATGAGCTCCCATTTGCCTGGGAATGGGAGTCAACTGCCTCCAGATGTCCAGGCCCGGGTCATACTCACACAGCAGCGTTGACTCGATGAATTGAGTGGCCGAGTATCCGGCAGTCGTGTAGACTTTTCCGTTCAGCGCTGCGCCCCCGTGATGGTGGAGCGTAAAGGGAAGATCTTCACCAATGGACCACGAGTCGGAGGCGATATCATAAATCTCCAGCGTACTGATTGCCGCACCAGCAGAATTTATTCCCCCCATGTGATAGATTTTACCGTTCAGGTGCACCAGCGGCGTTTCCTGGCGGGCGATCGACATGGGTGCGCGGGATTCCCAGACGCCTCCCGTGTTCTGCGACGTTGCTGTCAGCGGAGTCAGAAGACAAGCGACAATCAGTGAAAATAAAAAAGTTCTCATGGAGTACGCTGGTATCAAACTTGGTAGGGGGATTTGAGCAAGGCGCCCAAAATCGGAATCATGCGGCTTCCAGTAAATCACAAAGGAAGTACCCCGTCCCCATTACCACATTCGGATCACGCTGGTTGCAGCGATCGAGTCGAGTTGTGGATAGTCCCGGCCGAGAACTTCCGCTGTGTGCTCTGAGCGCATAGGAGCAGCCCCGTAGCCGGAGTACAGGCTCTCAAGGACGTCCATTCCCACAACAATCCTTCCAATAGGCGGATATCCGACTACACCACCAGCCTCCAGGGAGTCGAGTCGGGAATTATCTACCAGATTAATAAACATGGTGAATGAACGCGATCGCCGCCCGGCCCGGGCGAAGGATATCGTTCCCTTGGCGTTGCTTGTTCTGACGGGCTCGTCATTAATGGACATATTTCTCCAGACAGAATCGATCTCTGCATCTCCTGACCCGCCAAACTGGGCGACGAAGCCCCCGATCACCCGATAGAACCGAGTGCCTTCGTAGAAATTATTTTTGAACAGGTAAAACGCTCGATCTACTCCCACTGGAGACCAGTGCCGGTAGAACCGAAAATCGATGGTCCCCGCGCTGGTTATCATCTCTACCTGAAAGGAATCGGGAGCGATTTTGGCCAGATTCGCCAGGGAAGGACTTCTGAGCGGATCAGAACTGCTGCAGCCGACAGCGATCATAATAATTGCGGTCAATACGACGCCCAGGACGACAGATTTCATTTGTTCGATAGATTGGATCGGAGTGGTGTCAAGAAAATAACCCTACAACAGGAATTTGATAGCGGCAACAGCAACAATGGCGATAAGTAATCGGTGAATCCACACGTCTGCATTGTTAATGCGTACGACGAACTTGACGGCCAGATACGCACCGATGGCCTGAAACAGCGCCATCGCCAGGCCATAGCCGAGATGTACTTGATTGAACCACAGGAAGACCGCTAAGGTCGGGATCGCAAAGATCAGGACAATCAAAAGTTTTATGCCATTTCCTGAGCGGAGCGTGTACCGACTGATCAATACCAATCCCGCCAGGAGGAAAATGCCGACACCCGCCTGAATGAAGCCGCCATAAACACCGATCAGAAAAAATGCGGCGATCGTGAGGGGGTGTTTATTTCGATCGATGGCGACGGGCAGATCGTGCAGCCATCTACTGGGTTTAATCAGAAGGACAATCATCATGAACACCATGAGGAGTCCTAAAACCAGATTCATCGTCTCCTCGTTCAGATCCACCGCGATAAGAGAACCGAGGATGGCTCCGATGACAGTGGGAATGACGAGCCATATGGATCCTTCAAATGAGAATGCGCCAGATTTCTGATGGGCGTGCAGACCGACCGCGCTTTGGAACAGCACACCCACGCGGTTGGTGCCGTTTGCGATGGTTGGTGGGAGTCCGCAAAGAAAGACGAAAATTGGCAACGTGATCAGCGACCCGCTGCCCGCCAACGTATTGATAATACCTGCGACGATGCCCGCGACCATGAATATCATCCAGTCGAGGAGCGATAAGTCGATGGAAAACAGATCCGGCATGGAGGCTCTCTTCGGTGCTAATCGCGGGTCAGGTTACCGTCCTGAGTCCGCCAGATTCCAAGTGGATTTCCGTTTTTGAGTGCATCAGGAAGTGAAGCGTCAGGGAATCCTTGATAGCAGAATGCACGCGTGAATCGCTCAATGGCAGCCGTTCCCACCGAAGTTGAGCGCCCGTCTGAGGTCGCAGGAAACGGACCACCATGAACCATGGCATTGCCGACCTCCACACCTGTTGGATAGCTGTTCAGAATCAGTCTTCCGACCCGGTTTCGAAGAGCCGATATCAGCGCGCTACTTAGCGGAAGATCGGTGTCATCGTATTGAATGGTTCCGGTGAGTTGCCCTTCGAGGCCGCCTATGAGATTTATCAGCTCTTCGTCACTGTTATAGGTTACGAGCATGGAAGAAGGGCCGAAAGTCTCTTGAGACAGGGATTCGTCAGCCAGCACAGCCGAGGCGGTGGTGCGGAAGATCCAGGGATTTACGCGGTTGCTTTGAACCTCATTATCTGTACTCGAAAGCGTTTGCACTTCTGAATTGGAGCGTGTTTTTGACGTCGCGGAGTCATAAGCCTTGGCGATGCCGGCGTGAAGTGTCGTACCTCCCTTTGAATCATCCATCAAAGCCGCGAAGGTGCTGGCAAAAGCGTCCGCCTCATCACCCTCTGGAAGCAGAATCATGCCCGGATTCGTGCAGAACTGGCCCACGCCCATGCTCACCGATCCGGCTAACCCGGCTGCGAGTGCATCTGCACGGTTCGCGAGTGCCCCCTTGAGCATAACAATGGGATTGATACTACTCATTTCCGCATAAACGGGAATCGGCTCATCCCTCTCTGAAGCGATTTTTGTAAGCGCCAATCCGCCATATCGGGATCCGGTGAATCCGACCGCCTTCATGGCAGGGTGTTTCACGAGTGGGGTGCCCACATCCTGCCCGGTGCCTTGCAGCAGGGAAAAGGTGCCTTCCGGCATTCCGGTACGTTCCACGGCGCGCAGAATTGCCCTGCCCGCCAGCTCACTCACACCGGGATGCGCGAAGTGGGCCACACACACTACCGGACAGCCGGCAGCGAGTGCGGAGGCCGTGTCTCCCCCTGCCACCGAAAATGCGAGTGGGAAATTAGAGGCTCCGAAGACCGCCACAGGGCCTATCGGGATCCGCATGGATCGAGTATCGGGTTTGGGTACAGGCGCACGATCGGGCTGCGCGGATTCCAGGCGTGCGTCGACCCACGACCCATTCTCTACCAGGTTAGCAAACATTCGGAGCTGCCCGATCGTGCGCCCCAACTCGCCATTTGCGCGGCCTTCCGGAAGCGCGGTTTCCAGTGGAACTCTTTCTGTTATCTGCGCACGCGACGCTTCCAGCTCGTCTGCGATAGCCCGCAGGAAGGCCGCGCGCTCGGCACCGGATGTAGCAGCGTACGTTTCGAACGCACTGCTCGCCAGTTCTGCAGCACGATCCACCTCTGCGGCGGAAGCGGTATAGAACAACT
>CALBJU010000346.1 GCA_937893205.1 uncultured Bacteroidota bacterium | reverse complement strand
CATGACGAAAAGAGCGAAATCAAAGGTCACAATCTATGAAGTAGCGAGACACGCCGGGGTTGCAATTTCCACAGTCTCCCGAGTCTTGAACGACTCTCCAGATGTATCCGACAGAACCAGGAAAAAAGTGGAGCAGGCGATTGATGGGTTGATGTATCGCCCTAACCGAACAGCCCGTTCGCTTGCACAACAGGAGTTTCACTCTTTTGCTGTAGCTCTTCCCTCTTTCACCGCCCCATTTCAAAATGAGCTGCTGAAGGGTATTAGAGCGTTTCTCAGGGAGGGAAACCAAGATCTTCTTATCTGTGATCTGGGCTCTAACAACACGCAAGATGCCCTCATGACTTTTCTTGATCGGGGAGCCGTTCGCGGACTACTGCTTTGCGGAATGCCGATCGATGACGATCTCGCCGGAGAGCTATCTGCTCTACAGTCCCCCACCGTGTTGATCGGCTATTCATGGCCGGCATTTGATTCGTTCAGTTGGGATGACGTTGCCGGTGCAGAGTCTGCGGTCAGCCATCTACTGAATAACGGCCACTCCTATGTGTGCATGATCCGCTCTGCCATCGACAGTGAAATCCAGTTGTCCAGAATTAAGGGATATCGGAAGGCTTTGACGAGCGCCGGCATTTCTTTTGATCCACGAAGGGTTGTTGAAGGAAAGCCGTGCTACCACGCCGGATTCTCCGAAGAAGATGGCTACGATGCGATGCAATCCATTCTAAAAGATCATCCCGAAACCACAGCGGTATTCGCAAGCAGTGACGTCCAGGCCATCGGTGCATTGGCTGCGTTGCAGGAGGCTGGGAAAAATGCACCACAAGATATCGCGGTTGTAGGGTATGACGATATCAAGACCAGCCGATTTATTGGACTATCCAGCGTTGACCAGAGCATGCAGAAGATTGGATACGCGGCGGCCAGAAAACTTCACGACCGCGTACAGGGAACAGCTTCAGATGCACCATCCCAGGTCGTAACAGACCCCAAACTTGAGATTCGCGCCTCCAGCGATTTTAGAATTACCTCGTAATGAACCGAGCAGCCACGCAGAACTTTTCGACCAGCGTTCGAGAAACAGATTTCGACTTTCTGGGAGAATGCTACCATGGAAAGGTGAGAGATACGTACACGTTCGGAGACAAACTGATATTGATTACCTCCGACAGAATTTCAGCCTTCGATCACATCCTCCGACAAACCATTCCCTTCAAAGGTCAGGTACTTAATCAACTATCAGCCTATTGTTTTGGGCAGACCGAGGATATCGTTCAGAATCACGTCCTACAGATCCCTGATCCCAATATTACCATTGCGCGCCGGTGCGAGTTGATCCCAATAGAATTCGTTGTCAGAGGCTATCTCGCTGGTCATGCGTGGCGTACCTACAAGGCCGGAGGCCGAGTTCTCTGTGGAAAGACACTCCCATCTGGCCTGAAACAAAATAGCCGTCTCCCTCTGCCTATCCTTACGCCAGCGACTAAAGCCGACGAAGGACACGATGAAGACATTTCGCGGGAGCAGATACTTTCTAAATCAATTCTAGCCGAGAGTCTATTCGATCGTCTGGAGACCATTTCCCTACAGCTGTTTGAACGAGGGACGGAAGCCGCTGCTGAACGTGGACTGATTTTGGTGGATACCAAATACGAATTTGGGCTGGACCCAGACGGGGAGATCGTCTTGATCGACGAGATTCACACGCCGGATTCGTCCCGCTACTTCTATCAGGACTCTTACGAAGAATTACTGAGGGCTGATCTTCCCCAGAGACAGCTTTCCAAGGAGTTTGTCCGCGAGTGGCTGATGAAAAACGGCTTTCAAGGCCTTGAAGGGCAGGTACTACCGGACCTGCCTGACACCTTCAGGGATGAAGTATCTCGAAGGTATATCGAGCTGTACGAGCAGATCACGGGTGAAGAATTCGTACCAGACTTAAGTGAGCACCCGAATGAGCGTATGGAATTGGCGCTACGAACCTCACTTAGCCTCTGAGGAAAGCGTCAGTCTATCCACGTCTCCCCCTGCCACTCGGTAGATCCATCCTCAAAGGTCTCTCTTTTCCAGATTTGAACTGTCTTCTTCAGTTCGTCTATCAAAAACCGGGTAGCCTCAAACGCTTCGGAACGGTGACTCGTTGCGACTCCCACGATGACACTTGCCTCCGCGATGGGAACGTCACCAATTCGGTGCAACACAACCACCTTGAGGAGAGGCCACTTGTTTTTGGCGCGGCCGATGAGCGAGGCTATCTCTTTGAGTGCCATGCTTTTATGAGCCTCGTACGAAAGTAACTTCGTACGTCGATCACCGGTTACCCGGCGCGTCGTGCCAATGAATATATTAATGCCGCCTCCCTCATCTTCAGCGAGAAAAGCATAGACATCGTCCACCGAAAGAGGATCCGAATGAATGTCGATCCAGGATTCCATTTATCCGCCGGATACCGGGGTTACAAATGCAACTTCATCACCGTCGTTGAGGGTGATTCCCGCATTCACATACTCGTCCTTGATTGCAAGGCGGATCACGCTTTGAAGACGCTTTACTGTTTCCTGATTCTCTGCAAGTAGTTCTACAAGCTCGGCACCAGTAGTCCCTTCCTCGAGCTCTACCTCGACGAGCCCTGATCCCAGGGCCTCCCTCAACACCGAAAACAATCGAAGAGTAACTATCATTGCTGAGTCTCCATCACGGTGTTGATTGCGTTCAGGTACAGGAGGCTA
>CALBJU010000345.1 GCA_937893205.1 uncultured Bacteroidota bacterium | reverse complement strand
TAGGCCTCAGTGCTGCGAACCTGGCTCCACCCAACATCGTGGTGATCCTCACCGACGACCAGGGGTATGCCGACCTGAGTGCTTTCAAGCATCACGCAGAGGATGTCAGCACGCCGAACATGGATCGTCTCGCAGCTCGAGGTGTATTGTTCACCGATGCTTATACCTCGGCTCCTGTGTGTAGTCCGTTTGCCGTCCCGACGAAACCGTCGCGTCCTGCAAGAGCAAAGTGTGCCGTGAAACAACAAACGGAATCTTGAAACTATGAAGAACTATAAGACCTCAGTCGTCTATGCCGCCGTCGCCTTGCTGTGCGCTTCCAACGCGTATGGCGCAGAGCAATCCGATCGCCCCAACATCGTCTTCATCCTCGCCGACGACTTGGGATACGGTGATCTGGGTTGTTACGGTGCGAAACACTTCGAGACCCCGTCCTGTGATCGGCTAGCCAGGGAGGGAATGCGGTTCACCGATGCACATTCCCCTTCCTCGGTCTGCACGCCAACCCGTTACTCTGTCCTGACCGGGCGCTACGCTTGGCGTAGCTGGCTCAAAAACTGGGTGGTTCAGCAAAATCATCCACTGTTGATCGATACCAAACGGTTGACCATGGGGAACGTTTTTCAGAATGCCGGCTATACGACAGGATGTATCGGCAAGTGGCACTTGGGTTGGGGCACCGAGTTGGATACCAGCTTCAACGGCGAGGTGAAGCCCGGCCCCTTGGAAGTAGGGTTCGACTCATTTTTCGGCGTTCCGTTCAGCCACAACAGCGCGAAGAAACTACAAGTGTATATGCGGGACCGACGCATCGTGAATCTGAAACCTGGACTCGATTACGATAGCGATGAGGCAATGAAAGCGACGGTGCGGAAGCTGGAGGACACTGCCATTGAACTCTCCAAGGAGGCTGTTGCATTTGTGGAGAAAAACAAGGCCAAGCCATTTTTTCTCTTCTATCCGACGACAAACATTCACTTTCCGCTCACTCCCAACAGTCGCTTTAAAGATTCAACAAAGGCCGGCATTTATGGTGAGTTTGTCGTTGAGTTCGACTGGGCAGTTGGGGAGCTTCTGGCCGCACTGGACCGCCACGACCTTGCAGCCAACACGATCGTCGTGCTCACCAGTGACAACGGCGCGCGGCCCCACGAGGACTTAAACGGTCATCCCTGCAACGGGCCGTGGCGGGGCACCAAGAGGCAGATCTACGAGGCAGGCCACCGGGTTCCCTTGGTCGTGCGATGGCCGGGAAGGATCAAGAAAGGATCGGTATCGGATGAAGTCGTCTGCCTCACCGACTTCTTTGCAACGTTTGCCGCCATGTTGGAGCAGCCCGTTCCAGCCAGTGCAGGCGAGGACAGTTACGATTTGAGCGACGTTCTCTTGGGCCGTTCATACAAACGACCTCTGCGGCAAGCCACCGTTCACCACTCCGTGTCCGGGCAGTTTGCCATCCGGAAGGGGGAATGGAAATTGATCGAGGGAGGAGGAGATGGGGACTTCCCAAGGAACAGCAAGGGCAAGAAAGACGTAAAAACGCAGAGACCTGATCGAGATCCGAATACAGGAAAATGGACGAAGTTGGATTACTTCCGGTTAGAGCACGACGGAGAATTCCAACTATTCAATCTGAAAGTCGATCCCGAGGAGAAAAACAATCTTGCCGATGAACATCCTGAAATGGTGAAGGAATTGCATTCTCTATTGAATCGTTATCGCGTAAGTGAGCGATCTGTTCCTGTTCAACAAGTTGATGGAGTCAACGATTAACGCCGTGACTCATCTGTAGTAGCCAGTACTTGATCTGACGGACGGTTTCACGATTAATTCAGTAAAGACCACAACATGAAAAACTCAATACGCATCGCGATCGCACTCATCGTTCTCCTCCTGGCATGCCCGGTTGAGGCAGAGCCACCCGGGGAAAAACCACCCAGGCCGAATATTATTCTCTTGATGGGAGATGATCACGGCTGGGAAGAGACTGGGTACAACGATCACCCATACGTCAAGACTCCCTACCTGGATGAAATGGCCAAAGCAGGACTGCGCCTGGATAATTTTTATGCTCAGCCTAGCTGTTCCCCTACTCGCGGTAGCGTATTGACGGGGCGGCATCCCAACCGGTATGGGATCTTTGGGGCTGGTTATTCAATTCGGCCTAAAGAGGTCACTATCGCCCATCTTCTTAAAGATGCCGGTTATGCGACAGCGCATTTCGGGAAATGGCATGTGGGACCGGTCAAGAAATCATCGCCGACCAACCCCGGAGCAATGGGTTTTGAGCATTGGCTTTCTCATGATAATTTCTTCGAAATGGATCCGGTCTTTTCTTTGAATGGTGAGACGCCCAAACAATTTTATGGCGAGAGTTCAGAAATTCTAATCGACGAAGCGATCAACTATATCGAAAAGAAAAAACAAGCAGACCAACCTTTCTTATTGGTCATCTGGTATGGATCACCTCATCAACCTTACAGCGGGATCGAAACTGACTTGGCCCTCTATCGCGATCTACCACAAAAATATGCCGATATTCAAGTGAAACCAACTTCCCATGAAACAGGCCTAAGAGTCAAACGTCCTTTGCGTGACGTCTTGATCGAACGGTATGCTGAAATCACAGCCATGGATCGATCAATTGGCAAACTGCGCAATGCGCTCAAAACACTCGAGCTCAAAGACAATACTTTGCTCTGGTATTTCGGCGACAACGGCATTCCCCCAAGCGGTCTGAGAGAATCACGTTTTCGCGGAGAAAAAATTAGGGTATATGAAGGAGGCATCCGTGTGCCTGCTGTAATTGAGTGGCCTGCAGGAATACCGACACCGCGCACGTCAGCGGTGAGTTCAGCCACATCCGACATCCTCCCTACTTTGTGCGCACTTACAGGCACTAGCGTTCCCAGCGTTCCGCTAGACGGGATTGACCTCGTACCGCTTCTACAAGGTGAAATGAAGCAAAGAACTAAACCTATTGCATTTTGGAAATTTCCAGTAGATAAAAACAAACCTGCCAAGCCATACATTGACCCCGAACTACAGAAAGGCACCACCCCTACGGTGAAACAAGGGTCTGGTGGGATCTACACCCGAAATTTCAAAAACAACCATCACCCAAAAATCACAGAAGATGATTTCAATGGCGAACGGGCGATCATTTCAGGTGACTACAAACTTGTCATCGATGGCGATAAGGAGACAGGGATTGAACTTTTCGATCTGAAGAAAGATGTCGGCGAGACTAAGAATCTCGCCGAAACACACCCTGAAATTGTAAAGGAGCTGCAACAGCAAATGCGCGACTGGCAGACTTCCGTCCTCAATAGCTTGATGGAGGCCGACTACAAGTAGGCTGGCAACCAGCAGACTGAAACATAAGATACAAACATGACGAGCCGAACAAGGCGGTGCAGGCAATTTCGTTTATCTAAATCGGAGTAAGGCTGGCAAAGCGGGCGAGGCACTACAGCGAAAGTTTCTTGCTGCAATGTATTGAATAGGCATAGAATCCAGGGCGTTCGAATAACCGTGCAGATTATTTTATCAATCGTCGTGGCGCTGATCCTGTTTTCCCCAACTCCAGGCCTCAGTGCTGCGAACCAGGCTCCACCCAACATCGTGGTGATCCTCACCGAT
>CALBJU010000344.1 GCA_937893205.1 uncultured Bacteroidota bacterium | reverse complement strand
TTGGGATGATCTTGCGTGGATTTATCATTTCGCCCGCTACGTAACCGACCCTGTCATAGCCTGTGTGTGTGAATACGATCAGCATCAGAGCGGGAACCAGATTGTAGAAAAATCCGACGTCCCTGAGGGGTGCAGCTTCCGAGCCCAGCTGACCAGGTGTGTCCTTCAACAAGAACAGAAAGAGCGCGACGAAAAGCAGGAGTCCCAAAATTTTTACGACTGTTGAAACGCGTTGAAAGATTGCAGACCATCGCACACCGACATAATTGAACGCCCCCAGAAGCGCAATAATGGACAGAGCCACCACGGTGTGGGTCGTATCTGAAAGGGGCCGAAAGAAGGAAACGTAATCTGCAGCGATCATGGCAAGTCCTGCTGCCGGACTCGTTCGGATAATGAAGAGTTGAGCCCAGCCGAACATGAACCCTGCATACGGCCCGTATGCCCTGGTAATGTAGTTGTACTCGCCGCCTGTGGAAGGGATACGCGTACCGAGCTCTGCATATATCAGCCCACCGATGAAGACAAACGCAGCTACGATGAGCCAGGTGGTCATAACCTGGGTGTAGGAGCCGAAGTATCCCGCAATCAAATAGGGGGTAGAATAGATACCCGAACCAATCGTGATTCCGATCAGTAGAGCAATCCCATCAAACGTCGTTAAATCTTTCCGGAGGTCGGCCATGACCCGGAAAATGCGACTTACTTATTTGAGATCAAATTTAACCGGGATCGACATGTACACCGGTACCGCAAGCCCTCGCTGGAGCGCTGGGGTAAAGCGCAGTTGCACCACACCCGCCAGCGCTGCCTGATCCAGCATATCATGCGCGGATTTGATTATCTGGGGCTGGGTAGGAAGTCCTTCGGGTGAAACCACGATCTGAATGACGACCGTCCCTTCAATACCAGCTTTCTGCGCGATCGTCGGATAGTTTACATATTTGTAGAGCTGCTGCAGGCCGCCAATAATGGTCGGCATTTGTTCGACAACGACGAAAATTTCCTCTATTTCCTCCTCCACAGCAGCTGGCGGAGGTGGAGGCAGGTCGTACAGAACCGCTTCCAGATCCAAGGCCATATCCAGATTTAGATCCTCGTCCTCCAACAAAGCATCATCCGGAACGACGACAGGGATGGGCGGCCTCGGCGGCGGGGGTGGTCTCTCGATCTGCTGGGTCTGCTGAATATCCTCCATCTGAACGATTTCCTGATCGGGCGTCACATATTCCAGGACATCTTTTGCCGAAACGTTCATTCGAAAGGCGCCGATGGTCAGCGAAAGTGCCAGTACGACACCAATCTGTCCAATAATCAGGTATTCCATGCTTCGATCCTGATAGCTCAAAGCACGTTCAGCGAACCGAAGGGCCAATTTCTCGGTGGACAATCCTTTACTGATCATCTCCTTCTTGGGGATACGACCAAACGTCGCGCCATACGCAGGCAAAAACCTGCCAACCAGGAATGATCTACTATCGGAATGCATCTTTGGAATGAGGGTAGTCATAGGTGCCCTGCATCCGAAAGTTGGGCCGTCGACTTGATAGACAGAAATTTTGCACGAGCGACTCAGCCACGCAGAAAGAAAAAATGGTCGGTCGGGCCGTGGCCTCGTCCAATGGGAAGGCCGGCACGGATGGCTTCGGTCACGTAGGATTTCGCATTTTCTACCGCTTTTTGGACATCCTGTCCTTTTGCCATGTTAGCCGCAATGGTTGCGGCATACGTACAGCCCGTTCCGTGAGTGTGCGGTGTATCGATTCTCTCGCTGCGAAAGATGTGGAACTGGGTTCCATCGTACAACACATCCACCGCATCTTCCTCTTCATCGAGATGACCACCCTTGACCAGAACAGCCGCCGGTCCCATCTCGAAGATGTCTTTTGCGGCGGCGCGGGCAGCCGACTCCGATAAAATCTCATAACCCACCAACCGCGCCGCCTCGTGGGCGTTGGGTGTGCACACCGTGGCGAGCGGGAGCATCTCATCAATGAGCGCCTGGACCGCGTCATCCTCAAGCAGCGAATAGCCACTTTTCGAAATCATGACGGGATCTACCACCAGCGGCCGTATTTCATGCTCTTGGATTTTCGCTGCAACTGCACGGATGATGTCACTCGAGGATAGCATGCCGGTCTTTGCTGCATCAATCCTGATGTCGGAAAGGACCGCATCGATCTGCGATTCGATGATCGAGACGGGTAGATTCATCGCATCGGTGACCGCCACTGTATTCTGAGCGGTGATAGCCGTCAAGACTGACGTGGCATAGACCCCATTGGCCTGCATGGCTTTGATGTCCGCCTGGATACCCGCTCCCCCACCCGAATCGCTTCCCGCGATTGTTAACGCAACCGGAATTCGCATAGTCAGTCCGTTGATATCTGTTTTGTGAAAGCGCCGACAGCAGCGAAAATGTCTTCCGCCTGAATAATAGCTGATACCACCGCTACACCATGTGCACCAGCATCGAGACATTCAGCAACTCGATCCGGCGTGACGCCTCCCATTGCAATAACGGGCATAGACCCAGCTGCTTCGCATGCTTCAGCCAACCGTTCTGTACCCTGTGCATTTTCATTCGGATGGGTCCGGGTCGGGTATACGGATCCATAGATAACGTAGCGGGCGCCGCCCAAGCGGGCATCCTCTATTTCAGCAGTGGAATGAACGCTTTGGCCCACCATCGTACCGGGGCCCAGAACACCAAGAGCCTCCCCCACCGCCGGCCCGTGCACGCCGGTGTGCAGGGGCAGCCCCATGGACTTCGCCGTCGACAATCGGGAGTTGATGCTGACAATGGTCTTCGAGCCGAACTGATTTATTCTGGAAATAAGTGCACCCGCAGCAAAATCAAAGGCATCCTCTGTGGCGGCATGATCACGGAAATGGACCCATTCTATTCCGTATTGAACCGCACGCAACACCCGCTTCGCAATGTCGGGGTCGGTAAATCGATCTGCGACCAAAATCAATCGTGGAAGCGCCATGGTGCTACGATGAAGCTTCTGAGGCCCCGGTGGCTCCTGGTGCTCCCTCGATGCGTCCATCCATACTCGAGGACGCTTCCGCATAAAACTTCCTGGGTATCCTGCCTCCGAGATAAGCCAGCCGGCCTCCAATGATCGCATGCTTCATTGCCGTGGCCATCTGAACTGGATGTTTTGCTTTCGATACCGCCGTATTGAGAAGGACACCGTCATAACCAAGCTCCATTGCCTTGGCCGCATCACTCGCCGTTCCAATTCCAGCATCCACCAGAAGAGGAAGATCCGGAATCAGCTGCCTGATCAACTCCAGATTGTACGGATTGACGATTCCCATCCCACTCCCGATGGGCGAAGCCAACGGCATCACAGCCGCACATCCCATGTCAGCCAGTTTTCGACACGTTATGGGATCATCATTGGAGTAGGCCAGGACCGTAAAATCAGCAGATATGAGCTCAGAGGCCGCCTTCAAGAGCTGCTCCACGTCTGGTAGGAGGGTTTCATCGTCCCCGATGACCTCGAGTTTGATAAGATTCGTTTCGAGAGCTTCGCGAGCCAGCTCCGCGACAAGAACGGCCTCTTTCGCCGTATAGCACCCCGCAGTATTGGGAAGTAGTTGAACGGGCAGTGAATCGAGCAGGCTCAAAAAACTTTCTTCGCCGCGTTCGGCAAGATTGACCCTTCGAATGGCCACCGTAATCAGTTGGGAGTCTGACGCCTCGATGGACTCCATCATCACTTGTGGACTTGGATATCCACTCGTTCCGAGCAACAAGCGCGATGTCAGCTTCAGATCTGCGATCTGAAGTCGGTCGACCTGATCGTCCCCGTCGAACGACGCGTCCCTCCCGTCTTGTTCGGGTATGTTTCTATTTGCCTGGGTCGTTACCTGCATCTATCCGCCCTGTTGGGCCGTTACGATCTCGATTTGATCA
>CALBJU010000343.1 GCA_937893205.1 uncultured Bacteroidota bacterium | reverse complement strand
CGCTCCCCAGCAGATCCGACGTTGTAGTGGAGATAGTTGATGTCCTTGGGAGGTCTCGAAGACAATACTCGTTTTCCCTCTCTGCGGGTGCCCACCTGCTGCCTGTCAATCTGGATAACCTTCCTTCCGGTACCTATTTCGCTCGTGTAACCGGTGAACACGGCAGCGCTGCCATCCCCTTTCTGATCATGCGTTAGTCGCCGGGTACTGAGCGCATGCCGTGGAGGTCATCTTCGTATATATAATTGAACCGACAGTAAATGTCGAGAAACCCCGCTATCAGTAGACTCAAACTCAAATCCGCTCTTCTGAAATCTGGATATGTGATCCTGGTATGTGCCGCCATGCTGGCCATGCTGGAGTTCACTGCGCGACGGCTGGGTCTCGGTAATCCGATCATTTACTACAACAGCGTCTGGGGCGGACTGCGACCGCTTCCGAATCAGCAGGTCACCCGGTTGAAAGGATCGTCTGTGACAATCGATGCCAATGGGTTCCGATCCCTGGGACCCGATTCCGAAAACGCTTTCAGAGTTCTATACCTCGGCGATTCTGTCACCTGGGGAGGGAGTTCTCTCGATGACTCGGAGCTTTTTTCAGAAATCGCAGCGGATGTTCTTCGCCGGGAGGGAGTAGAGGTATATGCCATGAACGCTGGTGTGAACGGTACCAGCCTGATGAACCAGGCGGAAGTTTTTGAGCAATGGCAAGATTCTGTCGACGCCGTCGTGTGGCTTTTCCCATGGAATGATGTACACCGAGCCTACGCGACAGCCGGATTTCTCTGGCCTCCAACCAAGCGTCCGTCGTTCGCACTCGTCGAAGCAGTAGATCACATCATCCGTACCAGGTGGCTTTCCGCGTTCCGTCAGAACGCTCCGACGAAGGGCGCCGAATATATGCTGCCTGAGACTCCAGCTGGATATAGGCAGCTTTTCGACAGCCTTCTGCAAGAACGTTCACAAAAAAATATTCAGGCGCTCAGAACCACCGTCGAAAGTGCCATTCGGAACGGTATTCCCCTGATTGTCGGCATCACGCCGCGCCGGGAGGATAGTCAGCTTCTTCCCTCTCCTGCCCAGGCAGTCTTGACCATGAGCATGCTCGAGAACCTCGATGTCAGCCTGATGGACGTCAATGCCGCTCTTTTGACTGACGACGACCTCGACGAAGTGTTCATTGACCAAGTCCACTTCACCGTGATGGGCCACGCTCTGATTGGAGAAGCGCTCGGGACTCAACTACTGGGCGTCTACAGAGACGCGGCTGTGGATGGGCTGTCCGCGCAACAGCCAAGACCGGCAAAATAAAAAGTGGGGCGGGCCTTCGGCCCGCCCCACTTGAGAACTCACTGTTTTAGTACGGAATGTCGCGTCTAGTTGTCGGTTGTAAACTGACCGTGTTCAAACCAGATCAGCATACCGTCCATCGTCTTCCCAAAAGGGTATCCGGCTCTGCGGTAGTCATCCAATGCTGTCCGACAAAAACCTGAGACAATTTTGCGCATGGATGCCGTATTGGCTCGACGTGTAGTTGACTTCCGTTTAAAATTGAGATCCTTCATGAAGCTATCAGGTGGTCAAGTGTGTCAGATTCCGTTGTACCCGTTATCGTCTCAAACCTTTTTTTCTAAAGAAATATCAATGGGGCACATCGGATTCAAAGCTATCAGTCTTCCAGCCCGAAAGTCTCCTTGACGACGCTCCAGTTTGTGAGATCAATTGACTTCTTACCGAAGAAGAATCCCTCGATAATGACGGCCTTCATCTCACGATCTGGTAGTCCCGCGAGGTCGACGGCCTCGGTGGAAGCTTCGTAAAACACTTCCAGGAAGCCCAGTTCAAATCCGAATCCCAGGGAAATGATGTAGTCTACTGCGGGAAGATCTTGTGACTCGACACCAAATGTGTAAGGCATCGCTGTCCAAGTACCCTGGTCCCTAAAGAACATCAGGACTGCTCCGTCTTCAACCACGTCGAACGTGATGTCCGAGACATCATATTGGACAGAAGCAACAGCGCCATTGAATGACGCATCAGCCATTAGAAAGTCGAAGTTCAGGGAAAAGACATTTGCGTTTCCTGGAGGTCCTTGAGGACCCTCTGGTCCAACGCTCTCTTCTATGATGCAGCCTGTACTCCCAATGGCCAACAGTGAAAACATCAGTATTGTAAATCTTTTTTGCATGTTCGAACCTCCACACCGCTCAGGTGCTTATTAATGTGAGTTCATCCACATCTATCCAAACCCCGCGCCGAACATCCAATTACCTTCCAATGTGCCTATTCGTTGTCTGTGAGGCATTTTCGACTCGTTACACTGTATACTTATCTATACACTTTAGCTTCCTTGTGTAGATTGGTGACTGCTTCGAAGATCTTGTGCACGATCCGAATCGGGAAACTCTGGCTTCAGTTTCGGGTAGATTTTTGAGGGGCCCTGAACAGATCCCATATTGTTCACGGCCTTCGGGATTTTCCTTCTGGAACACACGTCGAATAAATGATTCACGCCGTAATAATGGCAGGCGGCATCGGCAGCCGCTTCTGGCCTATGAGTCGCAGAGAGCGGCCCAAGCAATTTCTATCCGTCGTCAGCAAGGACACGCTGATTCAAAACACGGTGGCGCGCCTGATAGGAGTCATCCCAATTGAGAATTGCCACGTGGTGACCCATACTCGTTACGTCGAGCAGACGCTAGAGCAACTTCCCGCCCTTCCACCCGAAAACATTTTCGCGGAGCCCATCAGCCGCAATACAGCTCCCTGCATCGCCTACGCTGCGTTCAAAATTCAGCAGAAGGATCCTGATGCTATCATGGTTGTGCTGCCGGCGGACCACGTGATTCGCAACGTGAAGAAATTTCAGGAAGCGCTGAAAGTAGGAATTGAAGCTGCCAAGGAAGAACGAGCGTTGGTAACGATCGGTATTGAACCCACTCATGCTGCGACCGGCTACGGGTACGTTCAGTTCGACCCGGAAGACTCAGAGTCAGATAACGAGCTCAAGGCGCTCTTCGTCAAAACCTTTGCAGAAAAACCGAACCTGGAGACCGCAGAACGCTTCCTCGATTCGGGCGATTTCCTCTGGAACAGCGGAATGTTTATGTGGCGAACTGACTCGATTCTTCAGTCGATTGAGCACCATCTGCCCGACGTATACGATGCATTCAAAGAATTTGAAGGTGAAGTCCCGCCAGAAAAAGAGGCAGACGTCGTCCAAGCCGCCTTTCGAAATTGCCCCTCCATTTCAATCGACTACGGTGTAATGGAAAGGGCGGACAAGGTATACGTGGTCCCCGGCTCATTCGATTGGAGTGATGTCGGCGACTGGAATGCGGTGTTTGATCTATCTGAAAAGGGCAGCGCCGGAAATGTCGTTGAAGGAAATGTCATCATCCATGATGCAAGCAGGTGCCTCGTCCAGTCGGATGACCGCCTCGTTGCTCTGGTCGGAGTGAACGACCTGATCGTCGTAGACACCAAAGACGCTCTTCTCGTCTGCCACCGTGATTCATCGCAACGCGTAAAGAATGTAGTCGACTATCTGTACACCCATCAGTTGGACGACTACGTATAGATCCAGTAAGCAGAGAGCCAGAGACTTACTCATTTCTTAATAAAGTTCGGCGCATCATTCTTCCATCTTTGACGTTTCGGTCGTCAAGTGACCCACCAGTCATGTTCTGAACGGCTGGTCACATCATCTTTCCGACTAAGTCAAAGAAATAAATGGAACAAGTAGTCAGCGCCCTGTCAAGAAGGGACCGCGAGCGCCTCACACGAAGAAGTGAGATGCTTTCCGCAGCACAAGAGGTCATCGCAGAAAAGGGATATGGCGAGGCCACCCTCGAGGAAATCGCCTCAAGAGCAGAATACGGGAAGGGCACACTGTACAACTATTTTCCCGGCGGTAAGCAGGAAATACTCCTTTCCATTTTTGAATTGTTCTACGATCAGCTCTGTGCCCTGATTGCAGAAACGTTTTCTCCGGATTCGAAGACACCCTTCAGAGACCAGCTGAACACGTTTTTCGAGCAGACTTTTTCCTTTTTCTTCAAGCGTACTGAACTGTTTGTGACCCTTCTTCGCGAGGCACACCGCATCGGCTTCAGCGATGAATCCGGATCCAGAAAGTTCTTTATGGGACAGAAAAATAGGGCCCTGGAGGCGTTGGCGACTCCTCTGGGTCTGGCAATGGACCGCGGCGAGCTTCGGCGGACGTCTCCCCGATTTTTAGCTCACCTGATTCTAGTAAACATCAACGGCTGTCAGATGAAGTCATGCATGGGACCCGCTGCATTCGAAGAGGATACGCCCGCTTCAGCTTCCGAGATGGCTGACTTCCTCACCAACATGGTGTACGACGGCATCAAGAGCTCTCAGGTGGTGTCACAATGACGAACCTCTTCAACTACTCCAATCATCTTTCATTTAATCAATCACCAGTGAAAGCATATCGAAGGATCAGTGTGAGATCGTTGTCACTTTTTATGGTGGTAATATTTCTCGCGACTCTTAGCTCGCAACCTGGCCTCGCTCAATCCCAGGATGGACCGGTCGTGTTGACCCTGGATGAGGCAATTCAGATTGCTCTAGTTCAGAATCTGGCTCTCCAGAATACGAAGCTGGATCTGAGATTTGCCGAAGCACAGGTCAAGGAAGGATGGGCAGAGCTGTTTCCACTCATCGAGCTGAACTCATCGTACACGCGTAACGTCCGCTCTGCGAACCCCTTCGCAGGCTCTCAAGCCGGGGGACTGTTCGAAACACTTGGATTTCTTGATTGGCTGTCGTTCAACGAGCAGGCCAGAACCGATTCTGATGGAGATACCAGTCCTATTTCCATTCAGGAGTTCTTTTTTCGGCAGGCCCAGGGTTATGATCGTGCAGGTGTAGTTCTCGACACGGGAGATAATCCTTTCAGCGTACCCAACGTGTATCTGACTGGATTGTCAATCGAGCAAAAATTGTTTGATGGTCGGATAATTCTTGGGGCAGTAGGTGCTTCCAAGTGGCTGGGACCCTTCAATGCCCTCTCGATTACTCGTGAGGAGCAGGTTTTGGTCGAAGACGTAAAGTCCGCTTGGTATGGCGCTCTTCTGGCGGAAGAACAAGAGCGAGTTGTGGAATTGAGTGTAGCCAGGTCAAAACGCACCTTGCAGGAAGTGTCCAGACAGGTTGCTCAGGGGACGACACCAAAATTTCAGCGACTTTCGGCAGAGGTCGAAGTTTCCAATTTGGAGACGCAGCTGGTTCAGGCGACCGTACAATCAGCCGCGTCCCGTGACGTTATTACCCTGTTACTCGGAATACCCGCTGATCGTGTCCTTGATCTCCGGGGTAATCTCGATTCTGACCTGCAGGAAGAACTACTTCTGGTCTCTCCAGGCGAAGCGACGCGCACCGCACTCGAAAAACGACCGGATCTTGAACAGGCCATCATCGGCATCGAGTTGGAAAAAATCCAACTGCAGGTTGCCAAAGCAGACTACCTTCCTAACCTGAGCGCCTTCGCAAATTTCAACTGGTTGGGTAACGTCCCGGATAATCGCCAGAACGTCTCCGCGCTCGATGGGAATCCATTCTCGTTTACCACATCACAAAACGGTTATTTCGATACGTCCTACTGGGACCGCAGTGTGAGCGTAGGTTTCCGACTCTCCTGGAACATCTTTAATGGGCTGGCTACTCATCGACGCATACAGCAGCGAAAAATCTCAGTTCTGCAAGCTGAAAACAATGTTGAATTTCTTCATCAATCCATCCGCCTGGAAGTAGGGCAATCTCTGAGAAGCGTCCGCGCCGCGCGGACGCGCATGGTTGGCCAGCGCCGAAACGTCGCACGGGCCGAGCTGAATTTTGAATACGCGGAAGCACGCCTGAAGGAGGGCGTCGCAACGCCTCTCGAAGTGCGAGAAGCATCCGATCAGCTGGATCAGACCCGACTCAATTATCTACAGGCTGTCCACGACTATCTGGTCGCCTTCAGCAAATACGAAACCTCTGTTGGAGGGTCCGCACAGAACGGGTCCTAATCCAGTACTCAGACCAATTAATTTCGAAGCTCCCTGGTGAGTAAATTCATGTACCGCAATAGAAAATACGTCCTCTCTTTAGCTTCAATAGCTGTTCTAGCTGTCATCCTCGCTGCGTGCGGTGGCACCGAAGCCACCGACGATTCTGCCCAGCAAAGCGTCGTCTCGACAATTCGAACGGTAAAGGTAAACACGCGCTTCGTCGAGATGACCTCGTTTGAGGAAATCATCCCCATAACAGGCACGGTATCCGCACCAAGTGACGCTTCCCTTTCTGCCCAGACCGCTGGAACCGTGGTGGAGCTTCTTGAACTGGGCTCGCACGTAGAAAAGGGTGGAGTGGTTGCGCGCCTTGATGATCGCTTGATTCGGGCGATCCTGGATCAA
This sequence comes from uncultured Bacteroidota bacterium, assembly GCA_937893205.1. Lineage (GTDB taxonomy): Bacteria > Bacteroidota > Rhodothermia > Rhodothermales > UBA10348 > CALBJU01. The sequence goes on along the minus strand of CALBJU010000343.1, from coordinate 2,051 downwards.
TCAAGGGCCAATCTTGCGTCTGTCGAAGCGCGCGCGAATCTGGCCGAGGACACATTCATAAGGCAGCAGCCTCTGTTTCAGGATTCCATCATTTCAGCGCTCGAATTTGAGAACGTAAGGAGTCAGATGAACGAAGCCAAGGCGGCCTTGGCTCAGGCGAATGCCGCTGTCGCACAAGCCGAGCAGCAGTTTGAATACACGTTTGTAAGGGCCCCCTTCGGCGGAACTATTGAAGAGCGGTTCGCGGAAAAAGGTGAGCAGGTTGTTCCCGGGAGTCCGGTCGCGCGCGTGGTCGATATCTCTCATTTGAAAGTGAGCGCAGGTGTTCCGGAGCGATATTCTGCAGACATTCGACGGGGGAATTCCGTCGAGATCTCTTTTAAGTCGTACGGTGGACTTGCCATGACCTCCTCAATCTCCTTTGTTGGAAGCGTCATCGATCCACAGAACCGGACGTTTACTATTGAAGTAGAGATCACGAATCCGGACCGGACGCTCAAGCCTGAAATGATCGCTGATGTTTTCGTCACCAGACGTGTACTGACCGATAAGCTGGTCCTTCCTCAGACGTCGATCCTTCGAGATGAAACAGGATCGAGCGTCTACGTCGTCAGGTTTGATGGGACAAACACACCTTCTGCAGAGCGGCGTTCAATCGTCCTCGGGGCCTCTTACGGAGGCCTGACAGTGATTGAATCGGGTCTGAGCGATGGCGACCAGGTCATCACGACCGGACAGACTTTAGTCGCAGATGGTGACCTCCTGGATATCGTCAACGACGCATCCTGATCACTCCGTACCCATCTCCATATTTCAACATTTCCATACCTGAGACGCAATGATTATCACGGATACCGCCATCAAATACAGAACGACCATTCTCGTTCTTACGATGGTCTTGACTCTTGGTGGTATTTACAGCTACGTCACGATTCCCAAGGAAGCGAATCCTTCGATTGAAATTCCAAATATCGTGATCACCACGATCTATCCAGGAGCTGCTCCCGACGATGTGGAATCACTCATCACACAGCATATCGAGAGTGAGATCCAAGGCATCAACGGAATTAAGGCGATTCGCTCCACCTCGACTGAGGGTGTCTCAAACATCGTCGTCGAATTTGAGCCTGATATATCCATCGACGACGCTTTCGCGAAGGTCAGAGACAAGGTCGATGTAGCCAAAGCAGACCTGCCGGCGGATGTGGACGAGCCAATGGTCAATGAGATCGATTTCTCCGAATTTCCGATTCTGAGTATAAACTTGTCTGCGCCCTATCCCCTCACCCGGCTTAAACGGATTGCTGAAGATCTCGAAGGTCTGCTTGAAGCCATTCCAAGCGTATTGGCTGTCGATGTAATCGGTGGTCTGGATCGAGAAGTGCAGATTAACGTGGATCTGGCGCTTCTTCAGGGGTACAATTTGACCTTTTCGGATCTCGTGACGGCCGTATTTGACGAGAACATCAATCTCCCGGGAGGCTCCATCGACGTAGACCATTTCAACTTTCTCGTCCGCGTTGACGGCGAGATCCAGGATCCCCAGGAGCTTGGCGATATCGTGATCAAGAGCCCGGGTGGAATTCCCGTATACATACGAGACGTAGCTGAAGTGGATTTCGGGTTCAAGGAGCGCGTTTCGTATTCCCGCCTGGCCATTTACAAGGAAACCGATGAGAACGATGATCTCTACGATTTGCCCGAGGACCAGCAGGCTATCAATCAGGTTATCAGCCTGAATGTAAAAAAGCGCAGCGGTGACAATATTCTGGAGACGGTGGATCAAGTGGGCGCAGTTCTGGACGCCTACGCCTTCCCTTCAGGCACCCAAATGATTATTACGGGCGATCAATCGGTGTTCGTCGAGGACCTCATCACAGACCTCGAAAACAACATTATCAGTGGTCTGATCTTTGTAATCGCCGTTCTACTCTTTTTTCTCGGCGCCCGAAACGCGGTGCTGGTAGGAATTGCGATTCCACTGTCCATGCTCATCTCGTTCTCAGTGTTTCAGGCGATGGGCTACACGCTCAATTTTATCATCCTCTTTT
>CALBJU010000342.1 GCA_937893205.1 uncultured Bacteroidota bacterium | reverse complement strand
GCCGTTCATGTCGGACGTCAGGTGACAGAGGGCGAAATTCCTTCTCGAAGCCGTACATCCGTGCGATCAGAGCCAGGATCTCGCTGGCCTCGCTCGGTCGTGAGGTTAAGGCATCGTCGAATCCACGGCGCGCATGGCACCAGCAACCGACTTCGACCACGGTGTCCTGGCTGAACAGCTGGTCGTAGCCGCTGTAGGCGTCGGCGTGCACGTAGCCCCGGTAATCGCCCAGGTATTCCAGCGGGCGTATCTTCTGCCGGTCGATGGTAAAATCATGAACGCATAGGGGCGGGCCGGGCCCGCCGCGGATGTAGACCCAAAGGCGCGCCTTTCGCGTCTTGCCCCGGCCGCGCTCGATGAGTGGAATGACCGAATCGTCGGTGAACAATACGTCGGTATCCAGCACCGCTTTTTTCAGTTCCTCTCCGAGCGGCGGTAAGGCGTCTGCCGTGCCCAGGGCCCAACCGTCCAGCGTCTGAGCGGGCAATGCGGACACCCTCGCGTTCGAAGATGGCGTCCTGGCGGTAAAAGGGCAGATGGTCGGCGAATTTGCTGACTATGGCATAGGAGATCAGTCCGCAGTCCGCCTTACATTTGGGAATAGGATGGTCCGGCATTGGCGCGGTGAGCACACCCACGCTGTTGCCCCCGATGCGGTCTGGTGAAGCGTATTTTGGCCGCCGGTAGACGTTGACCAGTAGCCGACCAGGCTGGTACTCGAGTTTTTCGGTTTCCTCGCAGCCGATGAGGACCATCGGCTTGTCCGTGTGCGGGCAGATGCGATCGTCGGGCTCGATATCCAACTCGATGACGACGCGCTCGAGGTGGTCGGGGATAGGTAGGCGGCCATGCCGAGAGCGCTTTTTACGTTGGCGCGGCTCTGACTCCGATGGCTCCTCAACAGGCTCTGGCGCCACCGCCGCCGCGGGATCGGGCAGCGACTGGAGAAGAATGGGATCGAACAGGATCTGGTCTGGGCAGTACTTCTCTGAACGATGTCCAGAAAGGCGTTTGATATACTGCTCGAGTTGGTACTGCTGCTTCTCGATCGTCGCCAGCGCCGTCTTCAGCGCCGCATCGACGATCTCGATCCGTGCCTGCAACGTGGCGATGGTGTCGCTCTGTGCGACGATGATCTGGTGAGCTTCTTCCAGTGACGCGACCATGCCATCCAATGTAGGATGAAACCACATTTCAGTCCATACCAAAACATTGGTAACATCAAAAGAATTCCTCGAATGTGTGCGCTCTTGTGGGTTTCGTGGTAGAATATGTCAACTGAACTTGACTATGGAGAGGGTAATCGATCTTGGCGGGTTGCGGTCTACCCATCTCCGATTCGATATCGACGGCTCATTCGGCGAGGCGTCACTCCTTCCAACAGCAGCGACAGATCACGACGGTCGATCTCCGCGGCGGCACCTGCACTCGACTCGGGTACGCGGAACGTACCTTTCTCCAGCCGCTTATACCACAACGCCAGGCCGTCCCGATCCCAATACAATAACTTCACCATGGTGCGGCGACGGTTACAGAACACGAATAGCGCACCCGACAGCGGATCTTCGTGCAGCTCCTCCCGAACGAGACCGCTCAGGCCGTCGAAGGACTTTCGCATGTCGGCCGCGCCACGATACAGGTAGATTCGCGTCGCCGCAGTCAGGGCGAGCATGCAGTACGGCGCTCGACACAGGCCAACACCTGTTCGAGGGTGGCCGCGTCAAATCCCGGCTCCACCTCAAGGCGCAAGCCGCCATCAACCACTAACGCCACACCCGATGAGGCTGGCTGGTCCACCGGGAGCAGCTCCACAAAGCCGGCCGAGGACGTGCCGGACTCTGTTCCGGGGGGATATCGCTGACGCCAACTGTAGAGCAGGCTCGTTGAGATGCCCTGATCCCGACAGAAGGCGGTCACACTCAGACCACTGGCTGCATAGGCCTGCACTACCGCTGGCCAGTCTCGTTGCACGCGCTTGCGCTTCGCCATCTCACTGACTCCTATCCCGAATGATTGCTGCTCAAAGCGGGTTAACCGCCCGCCGTCGGACTGGAGTCAATGGTACTCAGGAAAATTAGCCTACGACAGGTGGGTTGGCCGTTTGCTTACG
>CALBJU010000341.1 GCA_937893205.1 uncultured Bacteroidota bacterium | reverse complement strand
TATCGACCTCAATTATTTGTCCGCCCCTCTCCTGGACCAGCCTCATGATCGACAACAGGATATTCTGGCCCGTCAACGCCACGCGGTCGGCTTCGGAATAATCATTGAATAGCGCCGCTGAAAATCCAAGAAAGCCGTAAAAGCTGTTGATGATGATCTTGTAAGAGTTCTGACGAGCGTCAAGTGCACTCTTGAGTTCGTCAGAATCCGCATTCGACATGGCGCGCTTGGCATCGAGGCGCAATGCGGTCAGCCTTCCTAGCAGCTCGGGAAAGATCTTCAGTACATCTCTGTCGGGACAGATATCGTAGTTCAGCATGACAGAGGGATAGAGACTTTCCACATCGGCATAGACGATTGGACCGGTCACCCCAGTAAAAAAGATGTTGGTGTATCCGCCATGCGTCTGGGTGCCCCATTCAGATCGGGGCAAGGAATGCTTCTTCCTGAGATACTCCCGTACGAACAGAGATTCAATTTTGGAGGCCGGACCGACGCGCGCCACCTGCCCGTATTCCATCGGAAGCATCTGGGTCAGGTAAAAGTTCGACTCGGACAGGTGGCGCGCGATGCGTTCCGTCTCGATAACATCATCCCCGGCATATCTGATCAACGTCTCGGGATCATCCTCCCACATTTGGGTGATCTTATCTCCCTCGACATAGGTGCGGTCTGCAGGAGAAAAACCGAAATATCTGGCAACTTCCTTCAACCCGTAGCCGGGCAAATCCCGCTTGATGACGTCGTAAGCCATCGCAAGGAAAAACGTATCAACTACGTGTCTACCAACAATATCCAGAGCTGTAAAGTCCAGACTTCGCTCTACAAATCTTACGGAGGTAGAAAAAGTACGGGGCTCGGATCGATCCCTTCCGATCGCGAACGGCACACCGTGCATGGCACATCGGCGCATCAGGTAGGGAAAATCAAATCGAAAGATGTTGTGACCCTCAATGATATCCGGATCCTGCTCCTGGATAGTGCGAACTGTTTCATCGAGAAGTCGCTCCTCCGTCCATTCCGGAGTTCCGAGTACCTTTTTCCACCCTCGGTTGTCCGAGAGGGCAATCAGAATGATCCGGTCCGCTCGTCGATCTGCATTGGGGAACTCGCGCTCGGATATACACTCGATGTCGAGTTGTAGGCGATGCAGTTCGTCGAATCGCATCCCCTTGAAACAGGTCCGTCCGCTCTGCATCAAGTATTGTTGAGACGGCGAGGGCACGGTGTACGTTGGAGCGGTGTCCCCGGCTGCTTTTGCCAGTCGCTCTACGTGACGCAGCGCATCCCAGTACTCATTCCAGTTCGAGAGGACAACCAGGTTATTGAAGTGCAAACGGCCGCCGAGCTGCTGATAGCGAAATTTAGAACGATCGAGTCCTTTCAGCCATTTCACGTCCGAAAGGAAGAAAAACGGGTAGAAGGGTTCCTCTTTCAGCTTGACGCTCAGCCCATCTTCAGATCGTCGATAAATGTGGACGTGGCCTCGTCGGGAGGTTCGATCTGTGACCTGGTGGACGGCGACGATGCGTTCGGTTTCGTCGTGACCATGTAGAAGGCGATCGAGATCGTTCAAGGCAGGGCGGGGACAGCTGAGGGAGAAACTGAATACGCCTGAACGAACGGAATTATCCTAGTTCCGAACATGCAACACGCCAGGTGTCCACGCGAGCCCATCTTTAGCGCAAAAAGATTACCTGCATGGTCGTGCTCTCGGAGCCTGCGGTGATGTGCACGAGGTAATTACCTGCCGCCGTAGCGTCTGGAATCCAGGTCCATTCGTGTTCTCCGGGCGGTAAAACGCGCATCGAGCCACTCGATATCCGTCTACCCTGCATGTTCACCACTTCAATCGTGACCTCCGCGGTGCGTGAGAGGGAGAAAGGAATCGTCGTTTTAACGGTAAATGGGTTGGGATAGGAGGCACTCACGGCGAGTACGGCAGGAATTTCGATCGGTGCTTCATTCGCGGTCACCAGTGCGTCCAGTGGAAAGGTATACGCCCCCCTGCCGAACGTGCCCGCGATGAGCAGGCGGTCAATGTTGTTCACCTCCAGGTCGGTCACAGTGACCAGAGGCATGCCTTCTTGCAGCGGTGCCCAGCTACTGCCCTCGTCGAGGCTCACATAAGCACCGATATCGGTACCGACGAAGAGGTGGGTAGGATGGTCTGGATCGATCGCAAACGCATCGACCGGAATGTCGGGCAGCGCCCCCAAACCCGTTCCAGAGACGTCCTCCCAGGACGCGCCCATATTTCGTGAGCGGTAGACGTGCGCTTCGGTATCACGCCAGAAAAGACCTGAGAATGTTACATAGACGGTGGAGGGGTCTGTCGGATGAACGGCAATTCGCGTGACAGCCCGGAAGGGAAGACTCCCGGTGATGTCATTCCAGGTTGTGCCGAAGTCGGGTGAAACCCACACGTTTCCGTCGTCCGTGCCCGCATAGATCACATCTGGATTTGATGGGGCCAGCGTAATCTTCGTGACAGTTCCAATCTTCTCGTAGCCCAAACCCTTCGTTAGGTCGGGTGAAATGGCCACCCATGGGGCGTTGAACTGGACTCGACTCAGCGTCCGATACACTTTGTTGGTGCCGTAGTAAAATACACCGTGATCCCAGGGATCGATGACGAATGGAGTGTTCCAGTTTTTTGGATCTTCATCCGGAATGCCCTGACCGGCAGTGGCGAAGGGCTGGGGAAAGCCCGGTGGAGCAAACAATCCATCTACGCGGAACAGTTTACCCAGTTGGAGCATGACCCACGCGGTATTCGGATCATCTCGATCCGCGACCACCTCAAATCCATCTCCACCATTCAAAACATCATGCCAGTCATTCGGAAAGCCCGACTTGGTCCGGATGGGATGATTGTCCTGAG
>CALBJU010000340.1 GCA_937893205.1 uncultured Bacteroidota bacterium | reverse complement strand
GAGGGTTCTCTCGAGTTCACCCTTCAGACAATTTGAGGTTCGAGGTCTTTTCCAACTTGAAACTATTTTCGACGAGAGTCATGCTTTCATCGACCTGGATGAAGCCCAGCGGCTCTTTGGAATGGGAAGAAGTGTCTCGGGTGTAGAGCTGAGGCTCACGGATCTTGAAAAGGCGGACGAAGTCAGCTCCTGGCTCAACGATCGCCTTCCTGAGGGGCGATTTGAAACGCTCACGTGGTACGACCTTCAGAAATCACTCTATGATGTGATGCGCCTGGAAAAATTTGGAGCTTCGTTAATACTGATGCTGATCGTCATTGTAGCAGCGTTCAACATCGTCGGGTCACTCACAATGATCGTCATCGAGAAAAGAAGTGATGTGGGCGCGTTGCGAGCTATGGGTGTGACCAAGCGGGATATCAAGAAAATATTCCTGGCCGAAGGGCTGCTGATCGGCCTTGTGGGAAGCGGAGCAGGCGTTGCCCTCGGGTTGGCACTGGCGCTCATTCAAAAAACATTTGGGATCATTTCACTGCCTGGATCTGACTCATTTCTGATCGACGCCTACCCCGTTTCAATAAGCACAACCGATGTTGTTATCGTCGGCGTAATGGCGCTCCTCCTGTGCATAAGCGCCGCCCTCTATCCGGCCTCGCGCGCCGCTGCCATCGAGCCTGCCGATGCGGTGAATATGAGCGGATGAAAGGCGATATGCGTCTACTCGGCTGTTTGCGGCCCTAAAGGCGCCAGCTTCACACAAATTCGGCAGAAAACCATGACTTTCGGGAGGTGAATTGCTTGTAAAGCGCATTGTCACCGCCGTATATTTGCGGTTCTGTACCGGAATACCGGACAGTACTAGTGTGCATAAGCCCTCCCACCGTCGGATTGTGCATTTTTTAAAACGCCAGACCCCCGGATTGATGGCGAGAAGAGACGTACTTACAGGAAAAGGCCCAGTCGCAGGAAACCATGTTTCCCACGCGCACAACAAGGCCAAACGCACTTTTGAAATCAATATTCAAAAGAAACGTTTTTATATCCCGGAAGAGGATCGTTGGATCACGCTGAAAGTATCGGCAAAGACCATCAAGACGATCAACAAAAATGGAATTTCCGCTGTGCTCAAAAAAGCACGCGCGAATGGCGTCAACGTTTGACCTACAGGTAGGAATTAATGGCCAAAGGAAAAGACGTTCGAACGAAAGTGATTCTGGATTGCACTGAAGCTCCCGGAACCTCCCGCTATGCAACGATGAAAAATCGTCGCAACACGCCGGACCGTTTGGAACTGAAAAAGTATAATCCTGTCCTTCGTAAGCACACGATTCACAAGGAGACCAAGTAGTCTCCGGCTCGCTGGTCGAGCAAATCCGACGACACTGATTAGCAATGGCAAAGAAACAGTCATTCGGCGATAAGGTCCTCAGGCAACGCGCTGATATAAAGAAAATGGCCAAACTGGTCATCGCCGAAAAGAAAGCAAACGGACATTACAGCTTCCGTCAAAAGATGGTAAGTGCGAGCGACGTTCAGGCTGAAATCGCGGCGGCTAAGGGCCGATCGTAGGCAGGCGGCCGTGAGGCAGACATGTTCGGGGTGTAGCGCAGCTCGGTTAGCGCATCTGCTTTGGGAGCAGAGGGTCGCAGGTTCGAATCCTGCCACCCCGACAA
>CALBJU010000339.1 GCA_937893205.1 uncultured Bacteroidota bacterium | reverse complement strand
GCACAAACGACCTGACGCAGTATGTATTGGCCGTTGATCGGGGCAACGACCTTGTCGCTGAATTGTATGACGAAATGCACCCGGCAGTGCTGAAGCTGATCAAATTGACGACGAAAGCGGCGGCGAAGGCTGGAATACCGGTCAGCCTCTGCGGCGAGCTTGCAACAAACCTTCGCGCCGTTCCTGTCTTACTGGGTCTGGGCATCACGTCGCTGAGCGCCTCACCTATTTATCTACTGGCCATCAAGAGGGTCATCCGGGCGATGAAGCTCTCGGAGGGAGAGGCTCTTGCCAAGCGTGCGCTGTCTTCGTCCGATGCGGAGGAGTTCAAGGAGATCATGGATAACTGGCTCGACAAACATGCCTGTGGCGTATCGTTTTTTCTGGAAGGCAATGTCGCCTGACAGGAATCCTGTCCGCGGGTCTGAAATTGACCGACTCGAGGGTCCCACGTTAAACATCGCTACCAAGGCTTAAGAGGCGAAGTCGAGAGCGCCACCGATTGGCATTTCCCACCAGATATGGTGTATTCTCCTCCACTATTGAGTATTGAGTATTGAGGAGGATTACATCATGACTGCTGCAAAGCTTTTTGTCCAGTGTCTAGAAGAGGAGGGCGTAAAGTGGATCTTCGGCGTACCTGGGGAGGAAAACGCCGATTTCATGATGGCGCTGGAGGATTCGCCCATTGAATTTGTACTCTGCCGACATGAACAGGGCGCGGCCTTCATGGCCGATGTGTATGGGAGACTGACTGGTGAGCCGGGAGTCTGTCTGGGAACGCTGGGGCCTGGAGCTACCAATCTGATTACGGGTGTAGCGGACGCGAATATGGATCGTGCCCCCCTGATTGCCCTCACCGGGCAGGCAGACAGTCGCCGACAGCACAAAGAGAGCCATCAAAACATGGATGTCGTCGCCATGTTCACTCCAGTGACCAAGTGGGCGACTCCGATTATAAATGCCGGCAATATTCCCGAGGTGATCCGCAAGGCCTTCAAATTGGCTACGACGGAGAAGCCGGGGGCGTGTCATATCGAACTGGCAGAGGACATCGCCGAGCAGGAAGTCGATGGCCTAAAGCCCATTCCATCTGCCCATGCACGAAGGCCGGTACCCGCGGACAAGGTGGTAGATCAGGCCTGGGAGTTGATCAAGGCGGCGAAGCGGCCCGTGATCCTGGCTGGAAACGGTTGTGTTCGCAAGCGCGCGAGCAAGCAGCTACGCCTTTTTGCGGAAGCGTCAGGCATTGGAGTGATTAACACATTTATGGGCAAGGGTGCGGTTCCGCGAAGCGCGCCATACAGCCTTTTCACGATCGGTTTACAGTCGAAGGATTTCGTCGCACTTGCCATCGATGCGGCCGATCTCGTGATCACTCTGGGATACGATCTCGTAGAGTATCATCCTCGGTTGTGGAATTCGTCCGCTGACAAGAGGGTGATTCACGTTGATTTCCTTCCCGCAGAAGTGGATGAGCACTATCCCGTTGAGGTTGAAATTGTAGGCGACCTCGCCCACACGCTATGGATGTTCAACGAGCGAATCGCCAACGAGCCTGTCCGGTTTGATATTCCTCAGCACGAGACCATTCGCCAGCAGATGCTGGATGACTTTTCGGCCCACGCAGAAGACAAGACGGAAGGTAGTATTCGGCCGCAAAAGGTGCTCTGGGACGTACGTGAAGCCATGGGACCCAATGATATTCTTCTTAGTGATGTGGGCGCTCATAAAATGTGGATCGCGCGTTACTACCAGTGTGACGAGCCGAACACCTGCCTGATTTCCAACGGGTTTTGCTCCATGGGATTTGCGTTGCCCGGCGCCATTGGCGCCGCCCTCGCCAGGCCTGAATCTCGCGTGCTCGCGATTTGCGGAGATGGTGGCTTCCTTATGAATGTTCAAGAGATGGAAACTGCTCGGCGGATAAATGCCAACATAACGGTCATGATTTGGGAGGACCACGCATACGGATTGATCGCCTGGAAACAGTATTCACTCTATGGGAAACACACGGATCTGGCCTTTGATAATCCTGACTGGGTCCAGTTGGCCGCGGCATTTGACTGGTACGCAGAGAAGGTTGAGAATGCAGAAGACCTGCGCGGAGCGCTGGATCGAGCGATGGCTGAAGAGCGCCCGAGCCTGGTCATCGTTCCGATAGACTATCGAGAAAACAATAAGCTCACCGAACGTTTAGGAGACATCGCCTACACGATTTAGGATCCTGCCCGATAAAGAAGCCCGCCCGATATTGAGATCTGCCGGATTTGGTGCCCTGCCTGATTTAGAGAAACGACATGAGTCTGAAAGAAAGTTACCCGTACTACCTGGCGAATGAGCCCCAAACGCCCAATCTCGATCTTGAGGTTGTCGATAAATACACTGGCGAGACTGCCTGTAGGGTTCCTCTGGCGGATCCTGAGGCCATTGACCGCGCAATTGGTGCCGCGGAAGCCGCTGTGGGGCCCATGGGGCAGATGGCTCCCTACGAGCGTCAGGACGTTCTCAATCATTGTGTCCGTCGTTTCAGGGAACGCTTCGATGAGTTCTCCGAAGCCCTCTGCATCGAAGCAGGCAAGCCCATCAAGGATAGTGAGGGCGAGGTCTCCCGCCTGATTGACACCTTCCGGGTGGCCGCAGAGGAGAGCGTGCGAATGCACGGCGTCGTGATGAACATGGAAATCTCTCCACGGGCTCGTGGATATCGTGGAATGTGGAAACGGGTTCCCATCGGAGCATGCTCCTTCATCGCACCATTCAACTTTCCGTTGAATCTTGCCGCCCACAAGATCGCTCCAGCCCTGGCTGTCGGCTGTCCGTTTGTTCTGAAGCCGGCAAGTCTGACCCCCGTCGGGGCACTTCTCATCGGTGAGATTCTGGCTGAAACCAATCTTCCAAAGGGTGCTTTTTCCATCTTGCCTTGTCGCAGAGACGGCGCCGATTTGTTCACCACAGACGAGCGATTCAAATTACTCAGCTTCACCGGGTCTCCCGGAGTCGGATGGTCGCTCAAAGCGAAAGCTGGGAAGAAGAAAGTCATCCTGGAGCTCGGCGGAAATGCGGCGTGTATCGTTGATCGGGACGCGGACCTGGAAGACGCAGTCGAGCGCATTGTTTTCGGCGCCTTCTATCAATCCGGCCAAAGTTGTGTCGGAGTGCAGCGCATCATCGTTCACGCGGATGTCTACGAGGAATTCCGTACCCGTCTGGTAGAGGCTACTAAGATCCTCAAGATGGGTAATCCCAAAGACGCAGACACTTTCATAGGGCCGATGATTTCCGAACGAGAGGCCACGCGACTCAAGGGGTGGATTGATGAGGCTGTCGCGGCTGGGGCAAGTCTCCTGTGCGGTGGAACGCGTGATGGCGCGATGCTCGAAGCAACACTGCTGGACAATGTCCCTCAGGGCCAGAGTGTCACCACAGAGGAGGCCTTCGGGCCCGTGGCCATTCTCAGTCGTTTCGAAAACTTTGATGATGCGCTGAGTGAGGTAAACGATAGTGTGTTTGGCCTGCAGGCAGGGGTCTTTACGCGCGACCTTTATAATGCCAATAAAGCTTGGGATACACTTGAGGTGGGGGGTGTGATTATTGGAGACGTTCCATCCTGGCGCGTGGATCACATGCCTTATGGTGGCGTGAAGGATAGTGGCCTCGGTCGAGAGGGCATCACCTTCGCCATGGAGGACATGACCGAGGTCCGTTTAATGGTAGTGAGGACTCCCTGACGCCTGTTTTTGTGGCGCGACTTCGTCGCGCCAACCCTGGACCCAGTCCTCCTCCGAGGTAGTAGCTGACGGGGGGAATTCGGTTCGGAGGTCTTAATCGTCTGTCCAGATCGTTTCTCGTACAAAAAGGAGCCCGACGGCAGTTCGATAACCCGGTGTTTTCTACTTTCAAGTACACCGGGAGTTAATGCGATCTCATGTCGAAAAACGTCTTTCGAATCTTAATTCTATTTGGCCTGCTGCTACCAGCAGCCGGCGTCCAGGCTCAGTTTGGATATCATTTCGGCCGGAATAAGATTCAGTACGAAAACTTCGACTGGCAGATCATGAAGACCGACCACTTCGAGATCTACTACTATCCCGAGATGTTGGAGTTGGCCGAGCACGGTGCTTTCTTCGCCGAGGAGGCTTATGAGGAGCTGCAGCACAAGTTCAATTTCTCGCTGAACAGCCGTGTCCCTCTGATTTTCTACTCCTCCAATCTGCACTTCAAGCAGACAAATGTGACGGCCGGATTTATTCCTGACGGGGTCGGTGGCTTTTTCGAGTTCCTGAAAGGCCGCGTCGTCATTCCAGCAAATGGAAATCTGCATCGATTCCGAAGAGTAGTGCGACACGAAATGGTCCACGTGTTCATGTACAACAAGGTGACTCGCGTCATGCGCGATCATCGCCGGGTAATGGATCGGTTCCTGCCGCTATGGTTCACTGAAGGACTGGCAGAGTATTGGTCTGGTGAGCCCGACCATCAGCACGAGATGGTCATCCGAGACGCTCTCTTCACCAACTATCTAGTACCGCTCGAGTCGATGTACCGTATCAACGGTTCGTTTGTGATGTACAAGCAGGGAGAGTCCATCAATCGATTTTTCGCCGAGACGTACGGTGAGGAGAAGATTCTGGAGTTGCTGGAGAATTCCTGGAAGGATCGAGATTTTCGCGTGGTGATAGAGATCACAATGCAGGAAGAGTTCGGTGTTATCACCAAGAAATGGCACGACTGGCTCAAGAAGCAGTATTACCCTGAACTTTCGAACGTAGAAATATCTTCGCTGATCGCAGGCGGACTCTCTACCCAGGGATTCAACGCGAAACCCAATTATTTCAGATTCGAAGATGGAACCCGAAAGGTGTATTTCATAGGCAATCTGAATGGTCTGGGCAATGTATACGAAGTTGAAATTGACGACGACTTTCATCCGATCAACCGACCAGAAATATTGATCCGGGGAGAGCGCACCGATGAATTCGAAGCATTTCATCTTTTTGAGAGTCGGATTTCGGTCTCAGCTCAGGGCAACCTGGCATTCGTGACCAAATCGGGCGGAAAGGACGTGGTTCACGTCTATGACTTGATCGGTAATAAACACCTCGCGACGTTCAGATTCGACGATCTGATAGCCGTTTATTCTCCCTCATGGAGTCCAGATGGGAAGGATTTCGTTTTCACAGCGATCACTCGGTCCGGCTTCTCCGATTTATATATATATCGGACGCAAACGGATGAGCTGCAACAGCTTACATCGGATACGTTTGATGATCGAGATCCAGCGTGGAGTCCGGACGGTAGGTTTATCGCCTTTTCCTCCGATCGCTCCACATTCGGAAAAGAGGGTGCCTACAACATCTTTACCTATGGTGTAGAAGATGGATTGGTCCGGTATGTGACCTATGGAGACCGGACCGATGTTTCTCCGAGTTGGAGCCCGGACGGTACAAACCTTGCTTTTATCAGTACAGTCCGAGATGATACCGGAAAGTTTGGAGCTCAAGACATCTGGGTTGCAGATATGAGTTATCAGCTTGGCGATGCCAGATCGGTGGCTTCGACAGATCCGGGTATTCTGAGCGAAGAACCCCAGTGGCGAAATCTTCGGCGCCTCACCTCTTTGGTTGCCGCCTCCTTCGATCCCGTCTGGACGGACGACGATCACATTATTTTTACCAGTTTCGAGGGTCTCAGTTTTACCGTTCGGCAGCTCGCACAGGTTGACTCTCTGCTAGCTTTCCCCAAAGAGGCCACGCTTGCCAATCTGTCGGAGGTGGGCCCTGCGTGGTCTTACGATGCCCTCAAGATTGGAATTGACTCGGAGGCGACCCGATACAAATCCCGATATCAGCTGGATATTGCGCAGGGGATTGTGAGTCAAAATCCTGTACTGGGCACGACGGGTGGGGCAGTCATGGCCTTTTCGGATATGATGGGAGATGATTATCTGTATCTCACCATTCTCAATACCGGAACCGGAACGAAAAGCTTTCTTAAGGACCTCAGTTTTCAAGTAGCTCGATTCAAGCTCAATCGCAGGGCGAATTATGGTTACGGGATGTACCGGTTCTCCGGAAGACGGTATGATGTTACCGAGCCGGATGTGCCCTCGGGATTCCCACTTTTTTATGAGACGGTGTACGGCGGTTTTGGCTCGATGAGCTATCCATTGTCGAAGTTTACGCGCTTGGAAATGACTACCTCGTTGAACTGGACGAGTAAGGACATCGCCATTCGTGACCTCAGTCGCGATGCACTCCTACTGTCAAATAGTATTTCCCTTGTGCGGGACAACGCATTGTACTGGATGAACGGACCTATCGACGGATGGAGAGCAAGTTTTACCGCCGGATATACTTCTGACGTTCTATACGCCAACGTCAGCTACTACACGGTGATGCTCGACCTGAGAAAGTACTTTCGTATAACGCGAAACATCACATTTGCCTCGTGGGCCATGGCACGAATCAACGAAGGGAGGGAAGCCCGTCTATTTGTCCTTGGCGGGAGCTGGGACTTGCGTGGGTTCAGGTGGTTTGATGTTCGTGGGCAAAAAATGTGGTTCACCTCGCACGAGCTGAGGTTTCCTCTCGTCAATGCTCCAGCGGTGCTGGTCCCCATTCTGGCTCCATTTGGTATTGCAAGTGTTCGCGGCACACTGTTCTTCGATGCAGCCCACGCGTGGAACGATGATTACTATGATGTGCGTCCAGAAATTCGGGCCGGCGAAACGGTTGGTTCCGCCGGGTTTGGACTTAGGGTCAACCTCTTCGGTGCGTTTGTACTACGGTACGATATCGGCAGAAGATATCGAGATGGTTTCAGGAGACAGGACAAGGTGTTCAGACAGTTTTTCTTTGGCTGGGATTTCTGATGACTCCCCACAGAAGCCATATCGCCAGAATATTATTTGCAGCAATCGTATTTTCTGGATGTCAATCCATTCGTTTCGACCTTCCAGGAAGGTTGACCGCGGAAGATTGGCCAACAGATGGAAAGACTGCTGATCGCAGCCGCTATGTGCCAGAAACGTTGAGTCTACCGCTCGAAGTGAGTTGGGAATACAGCGCGAACGCCGGATTCGGGCCGGGGTCTCCCTTGATCCTGGATGGGGTGGTCCTGGTCGGCACCCGGAAGGGGGAAATTCACGCTGTTGAACTTGAGACCGGCAGAAAAAGAGGCTTCAAGAAAATGGGGGAGGCCATTGAAGGGTCACCTCTTATCGCAAATGGTATGCTCTACGTGCCCTCTGCCTGGGGCAAAAAGGTCTTGGTTGGATTCGATCTCAAGCGCGGGGTCATCTCTTGGAAGGTGGCGGGCGTGCCGTTCGAAACGGCATTGGTGGCGCACGAAGACAATGTGGTGGGAGTTGATGTTGAAGGAACCGTTCGTTCTTTCAATGGCAAGACAGGAGAGGAGGTGTGGCGTCTGGAATTGGGTGAAAAGATCTCCGCTCAAGCATCACCTCTACTTATCAGTCCGAACCAATTGTTTGTGGCCACGGACGACGGGAATGGATACCTCGTAGACCTGAACGTCCCGGACATCATCTGGCAGACGAATTTGGGTGCTCCCGTCTACGTTTCACCCGTGACGAGCGATGGAGTGATTTACATCTCCACTACACGGGGAAGTTTGGTTGCCATCGAGGCGGTGACCGGCGAGCAGAAATGGCTGATGCAAACGCTCAATCCTGAGGTCCGCATGGGAGCTCCTGCGGTTGATGGAGAACGCGTGTATCTCGGTGCGACGGATGGTCGAGTTCGATCAGTCGATATCAATACGGGCGAGGTCCAGTGGGAGGTCCAACTTTCAGACGTGGTTACTGGCGCTCCCCTTGTTACCAGAGAAACAGTTTTTGTTGGCACGATGGGTAGAGATTTGATGGGACTCAGGGTGACGACGGGTGATTTGGTCTGGGAGGTTGAAATGAAAGGACGAATAAAATCGGCCATGGCGATTGCCGGTGAAGGGCTGATCGTCCTCAGCGAACCCAGATACGTGACTTATTTCAAGCATGTGGAGCAGAGCGATGAAGGCTGAACACACATTCTTACTTGTGTTGATTTGCGTGCTGGCTGGGCCAGTTTTGGGACAATCGCGATCGATGATCGTGAACACAAATATGGCATCCAGTAACGTGTTCGTTGATGGCGAGTGGCTTGGTCAGGCGTCTCAATCTCCGTTTGAAATCAGTGCGGATGCCCGACGGGTTACCGTGAGTCCTGCAGGGGGAGATGCGTGGTCCATCGAAGCATTATCGTTCGACCTCATGGATGAATCTGCAGCCGTTTTGACACTGGATGCTCGCTTCCCTCATTATTACCGGTTCGAGACCGTACCACAGGGTGCGTCAGTAGAGGATAGTAGCGGATCATCGATGGGCTCCACGCCGCTGACATATGTCTCGAATGACCCGTTGGTGGGTCAAATATTGCTGAAGCTTCCCGGTTTTCAAACGGCTTCCGTAACGATCGGAAGTGAGATCTGGAATCGTTCCTTGGTCGAGTTGACCCCTCTTCCGGGAATGTCGATCGACTCAGACGGCGGCTTTCGAGTCGAAGGCCACCGTCGCCGGAGATGGATCAATTATGTCGCCGCTTCAACAGCCGTTGTAGGCGCCGTATTGTCGATCCATTTCAGAACGAAGGCAGACAACCGTTTCGACGATTTCAGCGAAACCGGAGACAGATCTCTGAAGTCTGATATTCATCGACTGGATATTTACTCTGGTGTCGCACAAGGTTTCATGCAGGTTGGTGTCGGCGTTTTCGCCTTTCGCCTGGCATTCTGAGACATTCCGGAGCATTCCTGGGCATCGTGAACCCCCTGAGTGCGGAGTCGTAGCATCCCGGAACCCTAACATTTCAGCTCCCCAATGATAAAGGAACGACTTCAAAACGATCTGAAAGTGGCCATGAAATCCAGGGATGTGGTCCGTCTCCGCACAGTGAGATCCCTGCGAGCGGCCATCATGACCAAAGAAATTGATCTTCGCACTGGTGGAAAAGGAGAAATTCCCGAAGAGGACGCTATCGCTGTAATTCAGAAACAGGCGAAGCAGCGTAGAGACTCGATCGAGCAATATGAGCTGGCTGGTAGGGATGACCTGAAGCAGATCGAGGTCGATGAGCTTAAAATCATCAAAGATTACCTCCCAGAGCAACTATCTGAAGATGATGTCCGTAACGCAGTTGTAGCTATCGTCGGCGAGACAGCAGCCGATGGCATGAAAGACATGGGCCGCGTCATGGGTGCTGCGATGCAGCAACTTCGAGGCAAGGCTGACGGGAAGCTGGTTCAACAGATTGTTCGCGAAATCCTTTCAGAAAAGTGATTTCCAGCCGATACAGAGGGTATGGGTACTCTAGATATTTTCATTCTTGTGATTCTGGCCCTGGGTCTCCTTAGAGGCTGGACAACGGGCTTTCTGAAGCAGGCATCTTCGCTCGCTGGAACGGTTCTCGCGTTCGTGCTCGCCGCGTCGTTTATGGAGTCAGGTGGAAGAATCCTGGAGCTTAATATGACATTGAGTCCAGATAAGAGTCCTATGCTTGCCTTCGTCATTATTTTCCTGCTTGTAAAATTAGCCGTGAAGATGGTGACCAAGACCGCTGAGTCGCTGCTCAATGCGACAAAATTATCAGGTCTTGATCGGTTGGCAGGTGGAGCAGCGGGAGCACTCAAGGCTGCAATCGCAATGAGCCTGGTATTCGTAATGATCGGCTACGCCCAGCTTCCCGGTAAAGTGTCGAGAGACTCATCCGATCTCTATATGCCGGTATATTCGCTCGTACCCGAGGCCTGGAGTTTTCTGTCCGACCGATCTCCGGCTTTTGAAGAATTCAGACAGAAAGTCGAAGATCGCCTAGAATTTGAAGCGAACTCGATTCCTATCTAGTTGTGAGTCGAAGGCCTAGTACTGGGGCGTATTCGGCTGAAGTCTGATCGAAAAACCGAACTCCTGATAGGTTAATTCTTGGGCTCCCAGTTTTGGCCGCGATCTCTTTGCCTCAACGGATACGCTAATCCATGAGGCGAGCTGTGATCGTATTTCCGAGAAAAACGTGTTGTTGCTCAAATCCGTTGAGCCCGTAAGCCAGGATAAATCGTATCCGGCCAGAACTGAGTGGCGCTTACCCACGCGAGCCGCCGTCAGCAATTTCAACCCGTATTCAGCCCCTGTGAATCGTTTGTCGGCACGGTCTGTCTTGCCGAAAAGGCGGTCACCGAAACGCCAGGTAGATATTCCTCCTTTCGCCATGACCCGTACTGAAAAAGAGTTGTCCGA
>CALBJU010000338.1 GCA_937893205.1 uncultured Bacteroidota bacterium | reverse complement strand
CGATCATCGGAATCACCCTTGCTTCGGCGGGCGGGTGCGCTCTCAATCAGTACATCGAACGGGACTTTGATGCTGAGATGAAGCGGACCGCATCTCGGCCCATCCCAGCGGGCAGAATCACTCCCGAGTCGGCGCGCTGGTTCGGAGCGCTTCTGGTTCTGGCAGGCGTCGCTGTTCTGTGCCCACTTACCAATCCGTTAACAGGAATTATGGCGGCGGCCACTGTCGCCCTGTATCTATGGGTGTACACGCCGCTAAAGAGAAAAACCCACCTCAATACCATTGTCGGAACCATCCCGGGCGCACTTCCAATTCTGGGAGGATGGACTGCAGCGTCCGGAACGTTCGGCTGGGGTGGTTGGGTACTCTTCGGGGTGCTTGTCTGCTGGCAGATGCCCCATTTCCTTTCTCTGGCCTGGATGTATCGGAAAGACTATGAAAAAGGGAAGTTCGTGATGCTTCCGCTTAATGATCCCGATGGAATTGCCACCGCTCGGCAGACGCTCGGTTTTACTCTGGGTATGATCGGATTTTCGGTTCTGCCGGTTGTTCTGGGCCTGTCAGGCTGGGCTTACCTTATCGGCGCCCTCGCTCTCGGAACATGGTTTATGATTCCCGTCACTCGATTTTTCAATACTCTTTCGGTCGTACACGCCCGGAAAGTTCTGAAAGCGTCCGTGCTCTACATTCCACTACTCCTGACCGCGATTGTGTTGGACCGACTGATCGGGTAGTGGCGCGCGACTTAGTATTGACGCCCGACCTGGTAATAACGCCCGACTGGGTAACGATCTCGTCAGGCGTGGAATAACTTTCTTCAAGCACTTCAATCCGTTCGGACTGGGCAAATTGAGTCGCAAGATTGACATACTAAGCCTCTCGCATGATGCTCTGAACGAATACGTTTCAAGCACCCACCCAACCTTCCGCGCAAATCAGGTTTACCGTTGGTTGTGGAAACAGGGGGTCCGCTCTTTCGATGAGATGACCAACGTCCCTGAATCCCTACGAGATCGACTGAAGGAAGAGTGCGCCTTCAATTCTCTTGAACTGGCGCAGAGTCAGACAGCGTCGGACGGGACCATCAAACTCCTGTTTGCGCTCCGCACCGGGCAACATATTGAAACCGTCCTCATACCTGATTTAAAGCCCGACGGGACCGCTTCTCGTCTGACGGTGTGTGTATCGAGCCAGGTAGGCTGTGCGATGGATTGTGCATTTTGCGCGACTGGCCAGATGGGCTTTCGTCAAAACCTGACATCTGGAGAAATCGTAGATCAGGTGCTGATCATCAACAAGCTGGCACTCGAGCGCTACGATTCGCGGGTGACGAACATCGTGTACATGGGAATGGGTGAACCGCTACTGAACTACGATGCTGTCCTCGATTCCATTGAAAAGTTAACCTCGCCCGAAGGTATGGAACTAGCCGCCAGACGAATTACCGTGTCAACGGTTGGTCTGGCGGGGCGAATCAGGCAGTTAGCCGACGATGAGACCCGCTTCAATCTTGCCGTTTCGCTCCACTCGCCCTTTGACGAAAAGCGCTCTTCGATCATGCCGGTAAATCGAAAGGCGAAAACCGATTTGAAAAGCCTGATGCAGGCCATCCAGTATTATACTTCGTCCACGAAAAAAGCGATTACGTACGAATACTGTATGTTTGAGGGCTTTAACGACAGCATAGCAGACGCCAGAGAACTGGCTCGATTGGTAAAGCGGGCTCCCAGCAAGGTCAATTTGATCATGTACAATCCGGTGGAGGGCCTCGGTTTTCAGAGATCCTCGGAAAAATGTTTAAATGATTTCATTTCGTGTCTCGTGAGAGAACGGGTCACGGTAACGGTTCGTAGAAGCAGGGGTCAGGATATTGACGCAGCCTGCGGCCAACTCGCAGTAAAAAACACTACCGACTGAAGCAGATGAGAAAATCGATCGCGAAGTTTCGCATGCCTCAAGATGATCTGAGTCGATCGATTGCTGGGTTTATTTCGGCTTTGATAGTCGGCGCTCTGGTTCCAAGGACGTTCACCTACCTCCTTCGACGTGTACTGTTGCGCTCTTTCCGCGAGGTGTTCATTCTCGCAGCTGCCGGTTGGCTGACCGATCGCCTCGGGCAATGGTTGGTGAAAAATAAGTCGAATTCCTGATATTGCTCATCACCGGGGCCGACAGATCTACCGAGAGCGCTGACGTCCTCATTCTACCTCTCAACATCCCCCAACACCATGGAACTATCTGAAATACAGGCGACGCTACAATCCATCCTGACGGTATTTTTACCGAAAGTGGTCGGTGTTCTCGTCCTCCTGATGGTCTCGTGGATCATCTCCAAATGGCTCAAAACGCGAGTATCCAGGCTCGTCGCTCAAAGACTTGACGAGACCCTGGCTCACTTCTTCGGCAGCCTCGTTAAATACGCCGTCCTTACCATGGCCCTGCTGGGATGCCTCAGCATCTTTGGTTTTGAGACCACCAGTTTTGCCGCGCTAATTGGCGTGGCCGGTCTGGCGGTAGGATTGGCCCTTCAAGGCACTTTGAGCAACTTTTCCTCGGGGATCATGCTCCTCATTTTCCGACCATTCAAGATCGGAGATTTCGTTTCGGCCGGAGGAGTAACTGGAACGATCGTTGAAATAAACCTGTTTTCAACGCTTTTCGATTCTCCCGATAACCGGAGAATTTTTGTGCCTAACGGAAGCATTTACGGCTCAACCATCGAAAACATAACCTTTCACGACACCCGTCGTCTCGAAGTAGAGGTTGGGACCGATTATTCTGCGGATATCAGACATACCCGCGAAGTGTTGCTGAATGCCGTGAAGAGTCTTGATGGGGTGCTAGCCGAACCCGCGCCAGCCGCCATCCTGAAAGGATTGGGTGGATCTTCCATCGACTGGTCCGTTCGAGCATGGACGAAAACTTCAGAGTTCGGCTCCGTCAGGGAAGCCGCTACCGAGTCGGTAAAAAATGCACTCGACAAAGCGGGCATCGCTATTCCCTTTCCGCAGATGGACGTTCACGTCGACGGCAGGGGCCAAATCGACTGAAAGGCTGCTATGGGTACACTGAAGTTTCTTAGGAGGCCGCGTCTTCAGAGCTCTTAGAATCTCCGCCGCCGAAGACGGTCTCTTGTTCTTCTGCTTTGTTTTTCAGGAAAAATGAGGCTACGGATATCAGCAGAGTAGCGGTCACGATGACCAGAAAAGCCGTCTTATATCCATCGAGAGCAAAATCTGAGGAAGCCGCAATTGCGCCCACGACCGCTGCCGAAAACAACTGCCCGACTGATATAAATAATGTGATCAAGCCCTGCGAGATGGCCCGCTCACGCTTTCTTGCTTCGTGGATGAGTATGTAATTCAGGGATGACCCAAGAAGCCCCGCGAGTCCGAGTCCAATAAGAACCGAGCCGATATAAAAAACAGGCTTGGCTGTCGTAGTCGTCGCAACCCCGAACATTCCCATCGCCAGAAGGAAATTGCTGCTAAGGACAATTGTCTTCGATCCAAATTTATCCAGTAGTCGACCTGCCACAGGCGAGCCGATCGCAACGGCTACCATCATCGGCAACAGCATGAACGAAGCGGTTGAGGTTGTCACTCCAAAGGCCAGGACAGTGATAGTCGGAAAAAAGATGAATGCGGCCTCGTTGATTCCCGCGCCTACAGCTATTACCGAGGCAAGCGCCACCTGACGATTTCGAAACAGATCCAGTCGAAGCACCGGATCCTCCACATTTCTCTCCGCCCACACAAAGAGAGGTAGAAGAACAGACGCGGCCAGAAACGCGCTCGCTACGCGCCAGGATGAAAGGCTTCCAACCAGGTCTGTAGTATCCAGGATGGAGAGCGCGTAAGCGAGGGACAAAAGAAACCCAGCCAGAAATACAAGCCCGCGAAGGTCCAGTTTTTTCTCACTTCTAACCGGCGACACTGGGAGAAATTTCCAGCCCAAGATGAGGATAATCAGCGCTCCAGGAGGAATAGCCATATACAGCCATCGCCATCCAATCTTGAGCATGAAACCTGCGAAAATCGGACCGATGATGAAGGCGAGTCCAAATACAGATCCCAGCATTCCGAACGCTCTTCCTCGCTTTTCGGGAGCTACAACATCTCCGATGACGGCCGCTGCGACGGGGAATATTCCGGACGCCGCCATTCCTTGCAGTGCCCGTCCCGCGAGAAGAACTCCATAGGTGGGGGAAAGCGAGACGATGAGACTTCCTATACCGAACAGAGCCAGATCGAATAAGTATATTTTTTTCCGGCCGTACTTATCCGCGAGTTTGGTCATGACCGGGACACTGACCAGATTCGCGAGAACCCAGACCGAGAACACCCAAGAAGCGAGTCGATCATCCAACTCAAACGTTTCCCGGATTGCCGGGATAGCCGGTCCCAGAATGGCGATGTCGAGCGCTCCCATAAGGACGCCCAGAAATAGCACGGTTAGAACGGACCCGCTGCCCTTCTTTGTATCTACTATCACTTCGTTCTGATTTGGGCCGGCAAACACTCAGCTAGATCTTGCTTTCAGATTGTGCTGACCGGCCATAGATTCCGGAATGAAAAAAATGTCCGGACTTCGAAGTGGAGAACACTGGCAAAGTTGAACAATTCTATACATAAGTTAGGTGCGCACAGAACGGTAATGTTGAACCAGAGCCGTCTTAACGTACAATTCGGAAATCGCGCCAGGTGGACGTTCCGATTCGAAATATTCTGTGGGTATATCCCGTCAAAACACATCTACATCGATTGATCTCAACACGCTCATGTTTGGTAGTGCTCGGTGCCGTTCTCTCGCCGCTCTTCGCGGGCTGTGGGACTCCCGCGAACAACCTAACGCCCAGCCAGACCTGGGCTGATTCAACGCTCCAGGGGTTGAATCTGGAAGAGAAAGTCGGTCAGATGATCATGATTGACATGGCGGCCCCCGGGGATATTTCGGATCCGGACGAACGAGACCAGGTGCGCCGGAGAATCGCTGAGACAGGGGCCGGTGGCGTGGTATTATTCGCAGAGCACCCTCTCTCGAATTCTGTGTGGATC
>CALBJU010000337.1 GCA_937893205.1 uncultured Bacteroidota bacterium | reverse complement strand
CATCGGTCAGTCTTCGCTTTCTCGAAACATACTGGTCGAGGCGAAGGACGGGCAGGAAACTGAAAGAGGTAAATACGGGATCGTACCTGGTCGCAGAATTTTGTGACTCTTCTGCTGAGAACGATCTCAGGTCCGAATCATCGCGTTCGTTGAGCTCAGATTGTTCTCTGCTCAATCGCTGAACCCTCCGGGACTTGATCAGGAAATCCGGTGCTCGATAATCGGCTGGTGCGGCCGTACCTGGCACTGATTTCTCGTAGGCAATCTTATACCCCGAAGCCTCGAAACGGCTGTATGTGAGTTGCCCCGAACTGGAGACAAACGGCATAAACGCGCCACCCGCTTCATCTGTAATCGCCACGACACCACCATCCGACATCAGGCGGTACAGATTGAAGATGCCCGACCTGTCTGAAGCGAATATCATGTTGCCGTCCGGATCGAAGGTGGGTGACCGCTCATCCGCCACCGAGTCCAAAATCGCTTCCAGTTCTTCTCCGTCTCTGGAGACACGATAGATATCGCGGCCGTGGGTACGACTGAGTCCAAAATAGATCCACTCCCCATCGGGGCTCCAGACTGGATCGGTAACCTGTGTGCCGTCATCGAACGTCGTCAGAGATGCTATTTCAGCTCTTTCAGCGGGGTCGTCCTGGTGGGAAAACAAGTGCAGGTTGGTTGTGCCGTCACCCTTCTGAATGAACACAATCCATTTTCCGTCCGGACTCACCGAAGGAGAATCCGCTCGCTGGTTCCAGGTCAATCGAGTGGATTCTTCGGTCTCCAGGTTGAATCTATACAGGTCCAGGTAAAGGTGTCCCTTGTCGGTATCGTGGGTTTTCGAATAAATCAGACCAGCTCCATCAGCTGTCCACGCGATTGGACCACTCGCCGTCGACACGATTCGGTGTCCGAAGGCACAGGTGTAGCTGGGCGCGTACCCGAGAATCGATTCGTCAAGAACGAGGCGCGCCGTGGATTCTGGGCTGAGATCCTTCACCCAGACACTCGTCCTGCCGAAATCCTGTCCACGGTTGGACAGAAACGCGACCTGACTCCGATCCGGCGAAATTCGAGGATAATAATTATGGAAGCCCTCGGACTCCAGGATTTCTGGTGAGGACGTCCCGCTCGGTGCATGCGAGGCGTAGTATGCACGGAGTTCGGCCATCCAGTCCGTGTAGATGGTCTCGCCTCGGACGCCAAACGCATCCCTGGCGGCCTGCTGAAAATTCCAGTTGCTCCAGTTACCGAGTTCAGCGCTCAATGTCTTGAGGGACTCCTCGCCAAATCGATGTACCAGGTACTGAGTGAAGGCGAATCCGTGGTTGTACACGGATTCGCGCATCAAGCTCGTATGGGAGTAAAACCCTCCCATGTCATTCAGGCTTAATTCCGTTCCGGCCAGAACCTGGGTCCGGAGCATCATATCCCGGTGAGAGTCCCACCGGTCGTAGTCCATCCACTCCCGTTGGAACTGTGCCGTTCCCTCGGCCAGCCACGCTGGATTGTTCAGAATCGGCACCGGGTAGGATGCGATGACATTGGGAAATCCGTACAGGACATCCGGGCGACGCACGGTTTCATAGTCCAGATATTGGAGATAGAAGAAAGGCAGGCGCCTGCTCGCCTTCATGGTCTTCTGGACCTGGATCATGTGCGTGAATTCGTGCGAAATCACGTTTCGAAGCCAATCGTGATCGCCCCTGAAGTTCGTACTCAGAGCCGGTGCCCATATTTCGATCACATTGTCGAAGAAATAGGCTGCTCCATTAGAATAGTCCTCATAGTCCTTCAGAATGAACGATACCTTGGTGTCTGGACGGTAATCGTACAACGAGGTCAGGGGCTCGTAAACGTCCTCCGCGATGCGGGCAACGACCCGCGCCGTTCTGCTTCCTGCACCCGTCTCGTCCGAGTGATAGTGAACCAGAAAGTGGTCGGTTTCGATTGTATACCAATCCAACTCGCTGCGTACGTAATCGTAGTAGGAAATGGGCTCCTGAGCCATTGCCACCGTCGCCGTACTCGCAGCCACGACAGAGACCAGTATCATCGAGAGGATATTTCTGAAGGCGCTTCTCATCGGATAATGGCCATCTTAAACAAACGGGAGTCTTTTCTTCCGCTGGCTGATGTTGCCCTGACACGCACCAGATAAATTCCGCTGCCCGCAGAGGTCCGCCATTCCACTTCAGAGGGGATATTTGCCCGTACTCCCTGTATTTCAAACTCATCGATCATCGCCCCGAACATGTCAACGATGGTGACCCGAACGTCTGACACCTCGAGAACGGAAAATCGAATGTGGGTTACCCCATCTGCGATCGGGTTCGGCCAATTGTAGGTCTCATTACCTATCAACAGACGACTCGCGTCATCTGGATTGGTGCCGCCCTCGAATCTGGGATGCGCCAGGACGTCGAAATTGACCGCATTCCTGGCCGACTGACTTCGATATTCCCAGGATCGTATTTCCCCTGATCCAGATATGGTCACAATCGATTCCGTGGAAACGTGAGGGGCTACGGCGGATATTTTTCCGATCGGCAGGGGAAATCCCGCCAGTCGGGTCGCGGTCGTCGATACTCCTATTCCATCCAGATATCCGTTCGCTGTCGAGACAAATATCATGACATTCCCCGATAGGTCGACCGCTGCAATCGGGTCCGAGATCGCGTCCGCGCTCAAAGCCAACGGAAATGAAGACACCAGCGCTCCCGTTGAATGCACCGCATAAAGCCATGCACCACAACCAAACAAGATGTCAGTGTCCCCGTCGGTGTCAACATCGAAAAACACCGGATCCGTGACCCGGCACGAACGGGAGGACAGGGTATTGGAAGGAACGATGCTGGAGGCGACTCCCTCCGAGGTCAGCGTGTGGATCACGTCTCTGGACGCAGACGCCCAGCCCAGCATCCATCCGTCACCGCGAACGGATCCATCAACCCGGGAAAACGGCGCGATGTCTTCAATCGAAGTCGACACCAGCACGATCCCCTGCTCATCGAAGACACCGTTTTCGGTCACGATTAGCTGCCGTGAAGAATTGCGGTCGAAAAGAAGGATGTCCAGGACGCGACCTGGGGCCGCATTCACACTCCCGTCGGAAATACCGTTTGCCTCCACCGTTACCTCGGCAATGACCGGCTGCGTCCCAGCCATGGCACCCACACGAAAAGTGGTCCGCCCTCCGGTCTGAAAGGAAATTACTTTGGGGCTAAAATTGGTAAGAGATTGGGAAAATGGCGGCGAAAGCGGGATCGATCCGCTAATTCCCGGAATCCTAGAGTTCAGGGAGAACTGCTCTGTCTGTACTACCACGGCGCCGAATGGGCCGATGGCCGGTCGTGAATATGCCCAGGGCCCGCTTGCTTCGCCATCCGCGGCACTTGTGCTGGACCATAAATACCCTTCACCACCTGCAGTAGAACCGAAAGACCATATCAGGTTTTCGGGAGTCCCCTTCGCAAGCAGACCCCCCGGTTCAAACGCCGACTCTCCCAGAAGAGCATTCCGCTGTTCGACGAGTGGCACCGCCTGGCTTTCAATCAGTCCGACAGTGAATGACATCTCGACACCGGGTCCCGAAAAGTTGATCAAATTGACCACCGAGGGGACGCCACCGTTTGCATCACTTGATGGAAATGTATCGGAGGCGAATCGATTTTCGTAGAGCCGAATCTCTTGGCCCGTGTTCGTTCTGACGGTCACGGGATTGCCCTCGTACCAGAAGTCGAACGGTGTACCAAGGTCGAAACGAG
>CALBJU010000336.1 GCA_937893205.1 uncultured Bacteroidota bacterium | reverse complement strand
ATTACCTTTATCGAGGACAACGCGGACCGGCCATTCTTCCTCGTACTGGCTCATTATTCCGTTCACACCCCGATTCAGGCGAAAAAAGACAACGTGGATGATGTGGCGGAGCGCTTGGCCCAAGAGTCAACCTGCCCAGCAGATGTATTTGAGGAGGATCCCATCTGGTCAACCACACGCACCTGTCAGGACGATCCGACCTACGCTGCAATGGTTGAGAGCACCGATGAGAGTGTCGGTGCGCTCCTCGATACGCTGGAGCGGCTGAATCTCGAAGAGCGAACAGCCATCGTATTCGTCTCGGACAACGGCGGCCTCAGCACACTGCGGCGCGGTCGGGAAAACGCGCCAACTTCCAACCGACCTTTGAGAGCGGGAAAGGGATATCTATACGAAGGTGGCATCCGCGTCCCATTCATAATCAAAGATCCCTCCTCTAAGGAAGTCGGAATCCGCACTCAATTGGCCTCCACCATTGATGTCGTACCCACGCTGCTGCACCTCGCCGGGCTGGATATGCCTGAGCTTGACGGGCTGAGCCTTCTTTCTATTTCAGAGGGTGAGGTTGGCCTTTTGGAGCGACCCCTGTTTTTCCATTTTCCGCACTATCACGGCTCGGGAAATCGACCATCAGGAGCCGTCATCGCGGGCCGATTCAAGCTCATCGAGTGGTTTGAAACGGGAGACGTAGAACTCTACGATCTGGCGCGAGACGAGGGAGAGCTGGCTGATCTCGCAGCTGCCCTGCCTGTTATTACAGATTCTCTCCTGAAAATGATGCAGGAATGGCGCCTGGAGGTCGATGCCAACATGCCCACATCCAATCCAGATTGGTCGATGGACTGAGCACTAAGCTCCTATGGCGTACCGAGCCGGATTGGAAATCGAATTCGGGTCAGTTCCCACTCTATCACCAGATCTACGTTCGAGTCATTTCGCTCCAGGCGAATGGTGAAAAGCTCGACGGGTTCGGCGAGTCACTCGACAGGTGCCACGGCGAAGCCGAGGTCTGCCTCCAATACCTCTGGGCTGATGGGGACTCCCCATCTCTGAACATTTTCATTCACCGTCAAACCCCACTCCGTACTGTCGGGCATGGCGTGAAGAGAATACGACCCTGCCGAAACATGTAGGTCGCCAAGCATGATTGATACGGGTGTGTGCAGAATCGTTGCCTCGTTGGCGCCCAGGCGCCATGGCATTCCAAACGGAACCAGGCGGCCCATGATTGGCCGCCCGAGGGCACGGGGTCTGCTGTAGCATATTTTGAGCGTGTGGCCTTCCAGAGTCGTACTCGTTGAGTCGAACGGGCTTATGCGAATCTCGAGGTCAGCTCGGTCACCCCGCAGTCAGCACGTGGGTGGATCATTATAATCCTGGGATGTGGCCAAACTTGGAGCGGGAGTCGAGGAGAATCCAACGAGCATCGCAGCGGCAATCAGGCCGACTGCAGCGATGGTAGTTGAAGTTGAAAGGGTCATGAGGGTCGGTACGGGTTGGTGGGAACTGACATGATTGAGGGGGCAAGGGTTTGGTCGACCACCACTCGCCAGTGAGAAGCAAACCAATTACGGCCCTACAGCAGAACTCTGTGCACGAGAATCTACGGTTTTCCTTGTGTCGGCACGAATCTTGTATTTCGAAACTACTGGTGACGTGACGGGGTTCACGCAACGGGTCTTATGGCCATATTCAGTGCTGGTGAAACCCGAAGCCCACCTCCCCCGTCTATCGTCGCCATGCGTTAGAATCGGTCATCAATTACACTTTTGAACCCATTTCATGGTGCGGTCAACTTCAATACTGGCTTTTCTGCTGATCCTCATCGCAGGGTGTACGTCAACACATGAACGGACCATTTCCAGCGGGTGGACCGAGATCGACGCCATTTTCCAGAACAAGTGTACTTCATGCCATGCAGGTGAGCAGGCTGCAGAGGGATTGCGGCTGGACTCGTGGCAAAATCTTTTTGAAGGCTCTGATCATGGCGAGGCGGTAATCGCGTATGACTCCGAAAACAGCTTGCTCATCGAACTGGCCACCAAGTACACGAAAGGGTCCCACCCGAGTGAGTTGGGAGAAGAGGCACTCACAGACGAAGAAATTCGGACGATCAGCGAGTGGATAGATGCAGGGGCACCTTCGGCAGATGGTGACATACCGTTCAGCAATCCAGACGATCCACGCCTTTATGTAGCCAATCAGGCTGCTGGAATGGTCGCTGTAATCGATATCAATACCAACCAGGTTGTTCGCATGGTCAATTTGATGGGTCTCGGTTTCAATGAGTTCTCCATGCCCCATCACATTGCCGTGGAACCCGACGGATCCTTTTGGTACGTCTCTCTGATCATGGCAGATAAGATTCTGAAGTTCACAAGGGATAATGAACTGGTTGGGCAGGTCGAAGCCACGCGACCCGGCCTGGTAGCTCTGGACCCGGTCGGTCCCTGGTTGTATGCCGGGCGTTCCATGATGTCCGTCTCGCCTCCTGAGAGCATAGTCCAGATTGACCGCGATAAAATGGATGTCGAAGAAATCGGCCTGTTGATGCAACGACCACATGCGCTTGCAGTCAGTCGCGACGGATCAGCGACATACATATCGAGTCTGGCGCAGAACCGGGTCGCCACTTATAAAGACGAGACGGGTGATGTGGTTTTTTATGACGTTGAGGGAGACCGCCCGCATGTTTTCATCGGATTCACCATTTCGCCGGACGGGACAACGATGGTTGGAACCTCAGAAGTCACCTCAAATGCGTTTGTATTCGATCTGACGGCGGGTGATGGAGTCACCCTCATCGACACGATCCGTGTACTCAGAGCTCCGTGGCATCCGATTTACAGCGCCGACGGCAAATGGGTCTATTTCGGCAACAATTGGACGAATACCATCACCGTGCTGAACATGGAGACGCGCGAAGTGGCCAAGGTGATCGAGGGATATGGTCTGGCGCAGCCACACGGAAGCGCAGCATCGCCTGACGGTCGCTACATGTATATTTCCAATAGAAACTTGGCAATGCCCGACGGCCACAGCAAACAGGATCACGTCTATCATCCCCGATACGACTTGGGCGACAATGCCCACATCGGCACGGTGTTGGTCCTGGACACAAGGACACATGAGATTGTTAAAATCATTGAAACCGAAGAGTATGCGTCCGGGATGGGAGCAGCGGTGAATCGAAACTGAATGACCTTTAGACCCTCCATATTCACGATAATCCTGGCATGCGCA
>CALBJU010000335.1 GCA_937893205.1 uncultured Bacteroidota bacterium | reverse complement strand
GCCATTTCCTGATCAAGATCTGTCACTCCAACCGTGACGTCATTGATAAAAAGTATCAGATCGGCTTCTTCGATCGCGATGTGGACCTGCTCTCGAATCGCGGCCTCGAACCGATCTTCCGAGTTGGACACGAATCCACCCGTATCGACTATAGAAAACGTACGTCCACCCCATTCAACATGGCCGTAGACCCGATCTCGAGTCACTCCAGGTTGGTCGTGAACGATGGCCTGACGCTGCTCTGTCAGACGATTAAAAAACGTGGACTTGCCCACATTGGGGCGGCCTACGATGGCAACGAGTGGCATTACTAACAGTGGGAAGTGGGAGGAGCCGGCTACATGCGCTCCTTTCTCTCAATATACAGCGCTCGGAAGAGCATAAATGCGGTTTCAGCCGTCTCTGTGGTGAACCAGTAGTTGATTCCGGCGCCGATAGCCGCCCCTGCGATGGGAATGAGCTGCGCGAGCTTTCTGCCTCCCATATTCTTGGCAATTTCGCGCGGAAGGTGCCTGTTCTGGTCCCTGAAGGTCCCGCTTACGCGACCCTTATAGTCTCCATCGTGTGCCAGAGCTGCCGCAGCAACCGTTATTTCCCTGAGGGACTCGTTTTTCGATTCTCGAGTGCCAGACGCGGCGACATTGAATATTGAAAGAACCAAAGGACTGAACGAGGGCCCACTGACATCGAATCCATAGGAAGCGCCGACTTGCTGGATGAGGCGCAGATTGATCCCAAACAGAAGCGGAATGTCCGCAGCGATGAGCACGATACCTCCCAGTCCTGTTCCTCCGCCTTCCACAGCGGCCAGAATGGCGTTTTCTGAGAAATAACTTCTGGCGAGATCGTCCAGTAGCTTGAGATCAGCGTTTCGAAGATCATCGATCGCTTCTGCTTCGATTCCCCGGTCATTGGCGGCAGATATGACCTCAGACGTGTCGTAGGTCCATCCCGAAGCATCATTAAGCAGGGAAAGAAAGTGGGAAATGGCTTTGTCAGCCTGGTCCACAATCGCTTCGGGAACGATGCGGTTGATGACCCAGTCCACAGGTGCCATCGCCCAGTTCATGGCCATCGTGATCAACGACGCGTCGCCGTGTTGCCACTTTTCAATTTCCTTTTGAACAGAGCGTTCGTGATCAGTAAGCCGCATATCCAGCGCACGATTTAAGTAAAAAGGGGACGCCGGATCTGAATTCCTCGAAGGGAGCGACTACTCCATGATGTCGAACTTCTTCAGCAAGCGATACATCGTTGCCCGTCCGATCCCCAATTCCACGGCCGCACGATCCACGTTCCTTTCGCACAGGCGATAGGCGCGTTCGACGGCTCGTTGTTTGAGTTCTTCGAGTGAAACGATTCCACCTTCCCCGTCTTCCAATGAAACAGGGCTTTCCGGGGAAACAGGGTTTCTCAGGTCGTCTTCAGACGATGGTGTACTGACTGAGGGGGAGTGAGGTTGCGCTACCCGGGGAGTCGGCGACTTGAAACTTGTCTCGGCGGCCTGCGCAAGTGTCATTCTTTCGGCCCACGGAGAAATCGGATTGATGTTGGCGATCATCAGATCGGCGACGCCGATTTCGGGTGTATCGGAGAGTAAAATGGCTCGCTCGATGGCACTTTTCAGCTCCCGAACATTGCCGGGCCAGGGGTGCGCTTCGATTGCGCGTCTTGCAGCCGAGGATATCTTCATGCCCTTGAATTCGGGATGAGCTTGCGAGTACTCCCGGAAGAAGTAGTTGGAGAGTAGGAGAACATCCTGTCCGCGCTCTCTGAGTGGTGGAAGCGGTACTGGAAACTGGAAGAGACGGTAGTAGAGGTCTTCACGGAATCTGCCGTCCCGTATCATCTGGACTACGTCCTTGTTGGTTGCGCTGATTACGCGGGCACTGAATTCTATCGTTTCACTACCGCCGACGCGGGTAAGTTCACCTTCCTGAAGAGCACGCAGCAGTTTCGCCTGCAGGTCATGGTCCAACTCGCCGATCTCGTCAAGAAATATCGTGCCGCCATCTGCCTGCTCAAACTTACCAATTTTGCGAGCATGTGCTCCCGTAAACGATCCTTTCTCGTGTCCGAAAAATTCGCTTTCCATCAAGTCACGAGGAATCGCAGCACAGTTTACTACTATAAACGGCCCGCGTTTTCGGCCAGAAGAGTAGTGAATTGCCTTGGCCACAAGCTCCTTCCCCGTTCCGCTTTCCCCTTGAATTGCAACGGTCAGATCGCCTCGCGTGGCTTTCTGAATCATCCGATAAACTTGCTGCATGGCCGGTGATTCACCAATCATGCCTTTGACCTGATACTTTTCGCTGACCTCACTGCGAAGGCTTTCGACTTCTCGCTCGAGAGAAACCTTTTCCAACACGTTTCGAACGATTGCGTCCAGCTTGACGAGATCGTCCTGTCCTTTCGTGATGTAGTCGTAGGCCCCGATCTTCATCGCTTCGACGGCCGTATCGATGACACCCTGAGCAGAGACCATAATCACAGGGACTTCCGGCATGCGGGTAGTCATCTGGCGGAGCACTTCGACCCCATCGACACCCGGCATCATGATGTCGAGCAACATGAGATCGGGCTTTTCATCAAGGTTTTTGAGCACCTCTTCGCCACCGTGAAAGACCTTCACCTCATAATTCGCATTCTTGTCCAGGCGGTAGCTCAGCATCCGAGCATAGTGCCTATCGTCATCGACGACGTATATGCGATACTTCATTTGAAAGCCCTTTATTTGATGGTTTGTCAGAATCTGGCGTGTGCCGATGACCTCGAATGGTCAAGCCACCATTAGCTTATCGGGTGAAAACCTCAATTCTTAAGGGGTTTTTTATCAAAATGAGACGCCAAATCCGTCTAAAAGGGTCAAAACAGGCGTATTACGACGATGTCGACCCAATTGGATCGACTGAACAAATCATCGATGGTCGGGCGCCCTTTAGAGGAGCCAGAGCGCGACGCCTCCAACGGTGAAACAGTAGACGGCGAAGAGGTGAAGGCGGTGGTGGCGAACAAAATCCAGCGCGACGCGAATGGCCAGGATACCGGAGATAAACGCAGTGATGGTTCCAGCGATCAGCACCGGCCAGTTCGC
>CALBJU010000334.1 GCA_937893205.1 uncultured Bacteroidota bacterium | reverse complement strand
CGTGAGCGTTGCAGCTCCAGAAAATCCAGCAACCCGGCGTTGTCCTCGTCGAAGCCATATGACAAAAGGTGGACCTCTTCTCCGCTCGCCACCGAACTCACTTCTGCACCTACGATGAAGTCCAGCCCAAGCGATAGGGCAGCTTCTTTTGCCTCATGCAGACCCATTACGGTGTCATGATCGGTCAACGACACGGTTTCGAGGCCAGCCTTCGCAGCCGCTTCCATCACCGCGGCTGGCGCCAATCTGCCGTCTGAGGCAGTAGAGTGCATGTGCAGGTCGGCTTTCATATATCTACTACACCTGGCGGTGATCTATCATCTATTCATGAATCACAAAATCGATACTCCTTACTTTCCTTATCGTGTGTCGGCATGCGGTTGATACTATGCTGCCTTCCGAGGCGACTTGCACTACCGACCCACAATTGATGAACCCCGGCCAGAAAGGCCATCTACCCGCCCATGTCCAACGACAGCCACAGTCACCTACCTCCGGAGCTGGACCCGCCGGATGATCGTCACGATGATCACCACGATGATCACCCAGGCATCTCTCTAAAAGGGATCGTCCTTCCCATCGCCTGGGGAGTGGGCGTCCTTCTGGTGATCGCATATTTCACCTGGGATGAGGGAGCATTTCAAAAATTCGTCTCGTCGGTTGATCCACTGATCATGTCAGGGGCCGTTGCGATGGTTTTTCTTCGGGTTCTTTTTGGGGGATGGAGAATCAGTTTTATTTCCCGACATGCTCTCGGATTCAAGGCCGGTGTTCGATCTCAACTGGCGTGGGATTTTGCCTCTAATATTTCGCCGTCGCTCGTGGGCGGAGCCCCCCTCACGGCGTATTACATTGCGAGAGAGTCCCGAATGTCGTCGGGGAAAACCATCGCTATCGGTGATGTGTCGGCGGTCATGACCTATGTGATGCTACTGGACCAGGTCTGGTTTTCACTATCTGTGCCGGTCATTCTGGTCTCGGCCTTCTACATGGAGGTGATCCCTTCATCGGTAGGACTTGTTGGTTTATGGACGGCCATAGCATATTTCATCCTCTTGATGGCCTACGCTGGACTTTTCGCGTACGCAACCCTCTTCCATCCGGAATTGCTGGGAAAGGTTGCCAATCGTGTTTTCAGGCTGCCTTTTCTACGTAGATACAAGGATCGGGTAGCGGGAGAAATGGAGCAATTTTCCGCGCGGGCCTCCGTACTTCGCCGACAGAAAAGTGACTTCTTCTTACGAGGATTTCTACTCACTTCGGGAACGTGGATGGCCCGATATTCCCTCGCCGTGTTTGTCATCTGGAGCTTCGTGCCCGATGTCGATATGTTGCTCCTGTTCATCAGGTCGATGGCGATGAATATCTCTGCCCTCGTGATGCCAACCCCGGGCGGTGCAGGAGGCGTCGAGGGATTGTACGCCCTGTTCTTTGGTGATTTGTTGCCCGATACCTCCCTCCTCGTTCCGTC
>CALBJU010000333.1 GCA_937893205.1 uncultured Bacteroidota bacterium | reverse complement strand
GCCGCCGATCGATGCTCGAACGCCAGTCTTCAGATCTGAGCACCCGCGAGTGGGAGGTACTCAAACTCGTTGGCAAAGGCTTGACCAATCCCGACATCGCCGAACTGATCTTTATCTCCGAAGGCACGGTCAAGAATCACGTCTCGCACATCTACGAAAAACTGGGTTTTCGAACCCGGGCAGAAGCGGTGGCCTGGGCCTGGGAGCACGGCCTGATGAAGGACGACTGACCGGTTGTTCGCCTTTCAAACTCGTGACTTTAGGTACATATAGCTGCGCACCACAGGTCGTACTCTGCGATCTGATAGGAAACTATCGTGTCAGGCGCCGGCAGGCCGGTGCGCAGGGTGAGCGATCGGTCATTGCCTACAAGCAGTGTCCGAGTCCTGCGCATCGACCTACCTGCATAAACTCGCTCTAACGGCCCTTCCAAACGTGAATGTAACAATATTTGTTACATTCAAAACAGCCACAGGGCCTTCCAGGGACATTATTAAGGTTCAAAAGCCGCTTAGCCCTCTCTAAACGCGTCTTCATCGAGGCCCGCCAGGAGATCATCTTTGATCGACATCAGGTATTCGAAGGCTGCGTCGTGCTCGTTCGCGATTTCGCCGTCGAGAATTGCCTCCCGGATTGCGTTTTTCAGCACGCCCACGGCGCGCGAGGGCGCGAGCCCGAGCGCGCTCATGATTTCTGCCCCGTCGACAGGCGGCTGGAAATTTCGAAGCCGATCTTTCTCCTCGACCTCGCCAAATTTTCGCTCCACTGAATCGAACGCTGCCAGGTATTTCTTCACCCTGCGAGGATTCTTGGAAGTGATGTCTGCGCGCACCAACAGCATTAGATCTTCGATGGCGTCGCCTGCATCGAACAGCAACCTTCGAATCGCCGAGTCGGTGACTTCCTCATCGACGAGTGAGACTGGACGGTGATGAAGCCGGACCATATGCTGGACGTATTTCATCCTGTCGTCCGTCGGCAATCGGAGGGACCGAAAAATCTTGGGGATCATCCGCGCCCCTCGTTCTTCGTGGCCATGGAAGCTCCAGCCCGACCCTTCGGTGAATCGCTTGCTACTGGTTTTACCGATGTCGTGAAACATGGCCGCCCATCGGAGTCCCTGAGAGCCCTCACACGAGACCTCGCCAAGACTCTCCACGAGATTGTCCACAACCTGCAAGGTGTGAAAGAAGTTGTCTTTGTGGTTCACGCCGTCGATCGTCTCGACACCTTGAAGAGCGACAAGGTCTGGTAGAATTCGCACCAGAACTCCGCACTCGTAGAGCCATCTAAACCCGATGGAAGGCTTGGGTGAGCAGATAATCCTTGAAAGTTCGTCGCCTACGCGCTCTCGGCTGACGATGTCGATCCGGTCTGCGCGATCCTTCATGCCCTCGAAGGTTTCGGGTGCTATGTCAAAGTCCAATTGGGCCGCAAAACGCGCGGCTCGGATAATGCGGAGTGGGTCGTCATCGAAGGTGGCTTTCGGTTCGAGGGGTGTGCGCAAAATTCCAGCGTCAAGGTCTGCGACGCCGCCAAAAGAGTCGATGAGCTGTGCAAATCGGTCCGGATGCAGATCGATGGCCAGCGTGTTGACGGTAAAATCGCGTCTTTTCTGATCATCCTCCATCGATCCAGACTCCACGGCGGGCTTTCTCGAATCCTTCGAATAGCTCTCTTTCCGCGCGCCGACAAACTCCAGGACCAACGAGTGACCGGTTTCACCATGAACGACCCGGATGGCCGCTGTTCCGAACGTTTCGTACGTGTGAACCGTGCTGCCGCCCAATTCCGAGCGAACGGCCTCGGCCAGAACCAGGCCGTTTCCAGCACCGATGCAGACAAAATCGATATCAGTTGTGGGTCGTCCCAACATGGCATCGCGAACCACACCACCTACTGCGTAGGTGGCGATGTCCAGCTCGGATGCTTGATTCCCAACCAGCCGCAAGACATCCGAGTAGGGCGTTTGCTCGATGAGAGATTCGATGGAAGCGTTCATGACCTGAAATTAGAGCCCAGTCACTCGAAAAAATAATGGGCGCGGCTACCGGGTGCGAAGGATCGAAAAAATCTTTTCCTCGATCTTGCGACCGGCCAGGGCTTCATTCAGCGTCGGCAGGTTCGGTCCATTGTCGAGAAACGCTTGAGCGGTCTCTCGCAGGATGTCCCCACTTTCAGGATTTGAAACCCGCAGAGCACCCGAAGGCATGGACATGCTCACCTCAATTTTCTGGCCTCGCTCCAGAGAAATTTGGGCCATGGAGCCGTTCTGGAATCGAAGATTGATCAGCAGCATCGACAAGATATCCTCGTCGCTGATGATTCGAGAGGCATCGGCTCTCAAAAGATTGTCCGTATCGAGCGCGTCCAGGACGCGGTCCACAGCGTGACCGAAGTACGACTTCCATCTCTCTTTGCGCGGAATAGTCACCGCAATACGAACCAACCTCAGCGTATTGTCGCCGTGTGGTAGCGTCCTCCTCCAGGGACGATAGGTCCACATATCAACCCCGGATTCGTCGGCAACATGCTGCAGG
>CALBJU010000332.1 GCA_937893205.1 uncultured Bacteroidota bacterium | reverse complement strand
GGAGCGACGCATAAAAGCAGAGCCAAAAACAGGAATTTGCGCATAGAAGCGAAGAGTGTAGGATAGAACTTCAAGCTCTGGTAGCTAGATAACCACCCATTTGTCGTTCAATTCCGCGGATCAATATGTTCAGTATCACCCCAATTTGCAATTAAACTGGAGTATTCTGATTGAAAGAGGATCTGAAAAACACAGACCTCTCTAGCCATGCGTACGCAATATTATCCAGGATTTGCGCTCTGGCTTGATAATAGGCAACTACCGCATGCAGCAGTTCAGGTCGAGCGCGGAAGTAAATTCCTTTGGATGGCTGTGGACATGGATCTGATTCTGGATTCTCCCGCTGCGGCGATGGAAGCCCGGCAGTTTTTGAGCGAGCTGGCTTCTCGAGCACTTATTTCGATCCAATTCGATAGCCGGAAAGGTCACGAGACGATACTGAATGTAACAGAAGTGGTTACATTTAATAGTAATTTGGCGAGTCTAAGGCGATTTTAGAGCCTTCAATCTATCCAAAGGTCGATATTAGAATTGTTTTTACGCTTGCCCATGCATTGTTCGTTTGATTCGACAGTGAACCGAGTGTAGGTTGAGCAGTCGAACCCCTTGGATCGAAGTGGGACTATCATGGGCGCTGCGAGGACACATCTGATACGAACTGTGACCATGATTACTGCCGGCATGCTTGTTCTGGCGGCCTCTGTGATCTCAATCGAAAATGCGTACGCGCAGCGGGTAGCCGCCTCTCCACCTGCGGGAAATTCTCAAGCTGAAATTCGAATCCCTTCTTTTTTTTCGGCAGCATCCAATAAGCAGCGTCGAGAATCAATAATCGAACCTACCGATGCTGAACGATCAGGAGAAGGCGACAGTATCGTGCGGAAACGATTCGATAACCACGACTGCACCAGTCAGGATATTGCAGCACTCGCTGGAGCTACACTCATCGACTATTTGCTATCACATACGGTTGCAGACTGCTTTTACGACTTCCTTTTCGTGTTCGATCAAAACCTGGCCCAGGTTTTCACCGATGTAAACATGCAAATAGTTATGCTTGCTGCACAAGAACGTGTCACAGCATATGACGGGACGAATGCGGTCGGACTCCACCAACTCTGGTATTTCATTCACGCAGGCTATTTCCACGAGTTTTATGAGGACGACGTGGGTCCCTTCAATGATGATACTCGAGATCAAATAATTGCCGCGTCTCAGGAATTTGAGCTGAACAGCAACATTTTCGCGCTCAACGAGGAGGCAGCCGACATCCTGGGTGAGTGGCTCATTATTCTCGACAATCCCGGTGTGAGGGAGCATTTTCTTGATGTTATCAAACAGGTGCTCCTCAATATGACTGCTGAGCGCGCCAATTCGTTTACACAGCGATGGGCCTACAATAAAGTGTTCTTCCTCATGTTTCGAGGAATCGCCAACAATGATGAGCCTTACAAGGACGCTCTGGCTGCAGACGGTGAGATGGTCTCGGTTCTCAAGCAAGCCGCCTTGTACGAGTTCTTGTACCCCGATTACTCCTATCTGGTGGAAAACGCAATCGGTGAGACCACCAGACTGGCCGAGATTGAATTCCTTCGAGCAGAGGTCGTAACAGCACTGGCTGATCTTCTTTCTGCCTATCCTAGACTCAGCACCCCCTACTTGAAGGTTGTTAGTGGTCTCACTCAGTACGCAGACTGCAACGATTTCGGAATATGCGGAATCGGCGACGAAGTCACCGCGCTTGTTTTCCCTAACCGCTTCGTATTTGATGATGGAAAAATGGTCGTGGAAACGCCCCTGACCGAAGGAGTCGTGCAGGTCCTTTATCATGCCGCCAAGCAATCCCAATCCCAATTCTTCCGACTCATCGAATCGATCAGCCCCGTCGCGCTTGATGTGAACGAGACCATCACAATGAGGCTATATGGTTCGAGAGATGCGTACGAGACGTATCAGGGATTCCTGTACGACCTCCCTACTGATAATGGTGGCATTTACATTGAGTCGGGAGCCACGTTCTACACCTACCAGAGAACACCCCGGGAGAGTATCTACAGTCTGGAAGAGTTGTTCCGGCATGAGTACATCCACTACCTGGCGGGGCGCTTCATAATAAATGGTTCATTCGGAGGAACCGAGTTCTACCAGAACTGCCTATTGACCTGGTTCGACGAGGGGTTGGCAGAATTCTTGGCGGGCAGCACACAATCTGATGGAGTGAAGGTGCGACGCTTGATTGTGGATCAGGTGTCCGGAGATGGACTCGATCGGATGACAGCGGATGAGACGATTGGCTCTTGTTACAGCAGCGGATTTACCTTCTACAGATACTCCAGTATGCTTTTTTCGTATCTCTATGAGGAAGATCGATCCGAGCTGAAGGCGATTGTCGATTTGATCACAGCAAGTGATCTTGCTGGATACAACAACGCCCTAATCAATATGAAGTCCGACGCGGCGCTGGAGGTGGCGTACCAGTCGTTTATTGACCAACAAATCTCTTCGATCACCGAGCTTCAAGATCCATCCACTGACTTTCCGGCATTGGTTACTCTGACGACGGATCTGCCCTCGGAGTTAGAATCAAGTTTCCGCGATCTCAGTGCCGATTCGCTAGCGGTCTGCAATGTGGACGCCACCGAATTGAACCACCGGTTTGGTTGTCAGGGAGAAATCTCGGGCACCACTCTCGACTCCCAGATATCCGGTTCTTCGAACTACTATTTCAACGAAGTCCTGGATTCGTGGATTGAAGGTGGAAATGCATTTACCGCCATCAACAATTTTCAGGGAATGAATTGTCATTTTTCGGAGATTACGGATACTCCGGGAGCGATAGAGGGAGATTTTGCGACCTCCTACTCGTGCATTGGTCCTCTTAGAAATTCCAGCACTGCCCTTGATTCGGATCAGGACGGCACCCCGGATACCGAGGACGATTTCCCTTTTGACAATCTGGGCTGGCAGGATGCCAACGGAAATGGAATCCTGGATCCTGAAGAAATTCCCGACGCAGATGGTGATGGGATGCCCGACGGTTATGAAAGGGCATTTGGATTTAATCCTGAGGACCCATCAGATGCCCTCGAGGATGCGGATTCTGACCTCGTGGACAATATAACGGAATATCAACGCGGCACGGACCCGTTGGACGCCAACTCAACCCCGGCCACTGTGGATCTGAGGGGCTTTCTGAGAAACGACAGTTTTGATCCGAC
The DNA here is from genome assembly GCA_937893205.1 of uncultured Bacteroidota bacterium. Lineage (GTDB taxonomy): Bacteria > Bacteroidota > Rhodothermia > Rhodothermales > UBA10348 > CALBJU01. The sequence goes on along the minus strand of CALBJU010000332.1, from coordinate 11,482 downwards.
CGTTAACGTTGCGAACTCGGTAATCATATATGCAAATCTCAGATTTTCTGGAGACCTGGCTTCAAACACACAGCTGCACTACTCATCCTCCAGACAAATGAGGGTTGAAAGATTCGAGCTCGGCGGAGCCAACTGCACACTGCTCGCCGGCGATGGCAGCGGAGGGACGCTCGATTGCGGAACGCTCACGGACGGACCGTCCGGACTGGATATTTTCCTCTACATGACCCCTCTCCAGGCATGCCAGCTGGAATTCTCGATAGAGTGGACTTCTGACGAAGTGGAGTTGGATCCGGATGACAATTCCTTGTCGCTTTACTTTTTTGTGAGTGGGTGTCCCGCGGCGGTTCCGCCAGTCCCCGATGTCACTGCATCCGATAGCACCTACTCTGATCGGGTTGAGCTGTCCTGGCCAACGTTTTCAGAAACCGCATACTACGAGATTTACCGGAGTGCCATCGATGACAGCACGGGTGCAGCACTCCTGGACACGACATCCGTAGGGATCTATCATGATAGCTCACTTGTGACGAGCGAAGTCTTCTACTATTGGGTGAAGGCTTGCAATGATCTGGGTTGCAGCCCGTTCAGCATGAGTGATGCAGGGTCTCTTGGGGCTATAGGAGTTAGCGTAGACTCTGACACTGTACCAAACAATTTTAGTCTATTGCCAAACTATCCCAACCCGTTCAGTAGCACGACTAGGATCCGCTTCGATGTGTCGGAGGCTGCACTTGTCGTCATCAAAGTGTATGATACCCTCGGTCGAGAGGTTGAGACCATTGTCGATCGACAGTACTCCCCGGGCAGATACACCTTCCATTTCCGTGCCCGTGGCTTGCCAAGTGGGGTATATCTGTACCGGATGACGGCGGGAGCATTCACGCGGAGCGATAAAATGGTACTGATGCGGTGATCATTTCAGAGGGCGGCCTTGCTTGTTGGAGATCCTCGTGCGCACGATATTCAGCCTCCCCACTACACTGCTCTTACACCCACCGTCATGAAGACCACGCGGACGAGCTATGAACCCACAAAACGGCACATTCAAGAAGCGCGGAATAGACTATGAAGTCCCGGAAGAGATGTTCACCCTCACCGGCGACTACTATCACTCTGAGGAAATCTATCAGAAAGAGCTCGAAAAGATTTTTTATAAGCGCTGGCAACTCGCCTGTAGGGAAGAGCAGATTGTGGAGCCCGGAGATTATCTAACCGTTCCGGTCGGTGAAGAAAGTGTCATTGTTTCCCGCACCAAATCAGGTGACATCAAAGCCCATTTTAATGTATGTCGGCACCGCGGGACCCGGATATGCGTGGAAGAGAAGGGCCACTTCGCAAACGAGATCATTCAGTGTCCATATCACGGGTGGCAGTACGATCTAGACGGAAACCTGAAAGGCGCCCCATTCATGCGAGACGTACCCGGCTTCGACAAGGCGGACTATGGATTGCACCCGGTGAACGTCCGGCAATGGGGTGGATTCGTGTTCATAAATCTGGCGGAAAATCCGATGCCGTTTGAAGATGAGATGGGAGCCCTGATCGGACGGTTCGAGGCCTGGAATCTCCCCGAGCTTCGCATCGCACATCACATTCCATATCGGCTGAAATGCAACTGGAAACTCATCCTCCAGAATTACCAGGAGTGTTATCATTGCCCGGGAGTGCACCCTCTCCTCGCTGACTGGACTCCGTTTCAGAACGCGGTGCACGACTGCATGGAGGGTGCCGTGATTGGTGGCTACATGACGATGACGAGGGAGCGAGGGAGCATGACGATGGATGGGGAGGCAGCCGCACCTCCCGTCTGCGACGTCGCAGGCGAAGACCTGCAGCGCGTGCATTACTACTCCGTCTATCCGAATCTTTTGCTGTCACCCCATCCAGATTTCGTCTTGTATCACCTGATCAGACCCGTTGGTGTTGGGGAAATCACCAATGACTGCTATTTCCTGCTACATCCCAATGTGATCGGTGACGCGGAAAAAATGGAGCGCTTCAAGTCTGCAATTGAGTTCTGGGACATGACGAATCTCCAGGACTGGGCGGTGTGCGAGCAAATGCAACTGGGAACGGGCTCGCGGCGATTCGAACGGGGACGATATGCTCCGCAGGAGGACATTCTTTACGCGCTGGACCGGGAAGTGCTGAAAGCTCTCGAAGACTAAGAGTCGGGTGGGATAATTCCCCAGGACTGCTTAGAACGGGACACAAGCTCAGCCGTGCTCGGCCCGCGGTGTTACTCGCCGAGAGGATTGCTCGCAGAATCCCCCGCAGAGACCTCTTCTTTGTTTGACATGACCAGCGTTCGAATCGGGAATGGAATTTGGATTCCCTCATCATTAAATCGGGCGTGGAGTCTCTTGATGAACTCGTGTCGGATGAGGAATTGATCCGTAAACTTGTTGGCTGGCAAAAGGACATCGAAGTCAATACTTGATTCCCCAAAGTCCCTGTAGCGTACCATGGGAGACTCTTCAGGCTTTTTCCCAGTCACGGCCTCGAGGGCTTGTTCAGCCACTTCAATCGTAACACGCTCTACCTCCTCAAGAACACTGTCGTAGCTGACCCCAACACGTACGGTGATCCACAGATTCGTTCTCGGCAGGCTATAGTTGGTCACGATCGATGACGCGAGCACACTGTTGGGTATTACAACCAGATTCCGGGAAGGGAACGTGCGAATGGTTGTATGGCGCGCCTTTACATCGGTGACGAACCCTTCCTCTCCTCCGGACAGTCGCAGATAGTCGTTAGGTCGAACTTGGCGGGAGAGAATGATGGAAATACCCGCGAACAGGTTACCGAGCGTATCCTGAAGCGCCAGAGCAACAGCCAGACCTCCTATGCCCAGCGCCGTAATCAGCGGGGTAATCTCAATGCTCAAATTCTGGAGAACCAGGAACAACCCGAGTATGAAAATGACCAGTTTAACAAGGTTGTTAACCAGCGTCGTAGACGCACGGCGAGTACCACCACGGCTCGTGAATTGGTCAACCGCGCCGGAGGCCCACCGCATGGCCACGAGAGTCAGGGATGCGATTATTGCGACCGTCAGAACATTCCCCAAAATCACGCGAATGTATGGATCGACGCCGCGTACGAGCATCGCGCCCCACAAACCGGCCGCGGTTCCCCAAATGATGGGCATCCGATGCAGCCCGACAATCACCAGGTCGTCCCAGGGCGATTTGGTGCGTTTCGCGATTTTAAGGAGCGCGCGGACCAGAATCAGTTCGGTGAGCACACCCAACAGGAATCCACCCAGGATCAAACCGACCTGAAGTACCCAGGGTGTATCAGTGAGGAATTCTAACATGGTAGCTGAGTTGCCGGTTCGAGATGCCGTCGATCACCCTGCAAGGATAAGAACGATCGTACCGTCCTACGAATGAAAAATCGAGCTACGGCTCAATCGCTTGTCTGATGAGGTGAATCGATTGTTTTTGCTACGTCCGCGGTAGATATTGTGGCCTTCTTTCCCCCACCACAGAGGACATTATGAACGGACGTATCGCGTGGAGCAATAGCTTCGCTGTAGTACTTATTGTTGGACTACTTTCTACGATCGCCCTGATCACCAATACGGCCAGTGCTCAAGACGCGGAAAAGCCAGAAGAAACCGCTGAGCCGGCGCGCCCCACAGGAGTTCTTCCTGCTCCGGATCGCGGTGAAAATGAAGGGGCAGGTCCGTTTGATCGCCTGATCATTCGCGGCGTGACTCTCATTGATGGTTCCGGAGCGCCACCACGTGGGCCCGTGGATATCGTCATCGAGGGAAACAGAATTGCTTCGATTCGTGGAGTGGGGACACCAAACGTTCCGATCAACGAAGAGCGCAGGCCCGGTGATGCGGACTACGAGGTCGATGCGAATGGCATGTACCTCTTGCCCGGAATTGTCGATCTGCATGTGCATACGGGAGGGCTGCCCAAGGTCCCGGAAGCCGAATACGTCTACAAACTGTGGCTAGCCAATGGGATTACGACGGTGCGTGGTGTTTCGACTGGTCCGTTCGAGTGGTCACTGAAAGAGCGGGAACGCAGCGCCAACAACGAGATCGTTGCTCCTCGCATCGTGTCCTATCACCGCCCGGGAAGTAATGCCGGAGATTGGGAAGGGAGCACCAATACACCTGAAGGAGCGCGTGATTGGGTGAGATATGCTGCGTCCAAGGGCGTGGATGGGCTAAAACTGGGTTCCTACCGTCCGGAAATCATGGAAGCCTTGCTGGATGAAGCCAACAAACTGGGGCTGGGATCGACCGCTCATTTGGGGCAAACAGGCGTGGCTCAGATGAATGCTCTCGATGCCGCGAGGTTGGGTTTGGGAAGTATGACCCATTTCTATGGTCTTTTCGAGTCCATGTACAAGGGACACGACATTCAGCCCTGGCCCATCGACATGAACTACAACGATGAGCAGTTCAGATTCGGGCAGGTCGCGCGGCAGTGGAATCTGATCCATCCTCCTGGAAGTGACGGCTGGAACGCGCTTCTGGAAGAGTTTCTTGAGCTGGATTTCTATTTGAATCCGACAATGACGATCTACTCAGCCGGACGCGACGTGATGCGTGCGCGAACAGCGGATTGGCATGAACTTTACACCCTTCCTTCGCTCCAGGATTTCTTCGATCCCAGCCGCCTGGATCACGGCTCCTATTTTTATGACTGGACGACGCACGACGAAGTCGCGTGGAAGAATTTCTATCGAGTCTGGATGCAGTTCTTGAATGAGTACAAGAATATGGGTGGCAAGGTAACCGTAGGCTCAGATTCTGGATACATCTACCAGCTCTATGGATTCGGTACCATCCTCGAACTGGAATTGCTCCAGGAAGCCGGCTTTCATCCTCTTGAGGTGATTCGAGCCGCGACCATGCATGGAGCGATGGAAATATTCAAGCCGAAGGGCGAGCCAATTGAGTACGGCGTTATCAGAACGGGTCTTCTGGCCGATATGATCATCGTTGAAGAGAACCCGTTAGCGAATCTGAAGGTGCTCTATGGCACAGGCGCTCTCAAACTCAACGACGAAACGGGTAAGCCTGGGCGCGTGGGAGGCGTTCGCTACACTATCAAGGATGGCATCGTGTACGATGCGAAACAGCTCCTGCGAGATGTCGCGGAAATGGTGGAGAATCAGCGCGAGGAGAGTGCCAACAACTGATCCAGGCCTGCCGCGAGACTTTATCGCAGTGGAAGGGATATATGCAGGTGGTCGGCCGTGCCGGAATGTCTCAGGGTCCGAAATCCGAGAATCTTGAAATAAAGGGAGGTCAGCCGATTTCGAAACTCGGTTCGGCCGAGGCTTCGGAGATCGAGGGCGTGTACATAGCCGTCCGCCTGTTCTAAATGCAGCGATCCTGCGTTTGAGGACAGGCCCATGGCCGCATAGTCTTCCACAACTCTTTCCGAAGCAGTGATGACGGCATCCGAGTCCACGAGCACCATCGATGAAACAGCCAATCTCAGCATGGGGTGCAGCGACCGATAGGTCGTCTGTATTTCCGGATTCTTGACGTTGTCGGCAGACACGTATAGGAGCGTAAATCCAACGTAGAGGCCAGCCAGGACCAGGGAAACGCGGAAGGTGCCTCCCGGGAGTGAGATCTTGATCCTTTTGCTTACTCGCCAGATTGCCAGCAGAATAAATACACCTGCGCCAATGCCTGCAGCGGCAATGCAGAGCCAGACGGGCAGTTCTGTCAGCCGATACAGGACGGTCGACCCCTTTAATAGTGCGACAAAGGGGAGAAGTCCGAGTACGATCGGCGGCACAACCCATCGAGCTACGCTCCACCAGAACGGTCTCTTCTTGCTGGGCTTGCTCTTTTTTCCGGGTGCATGCTTGTCGGTCTTCTTGCTCGCAGTGCTGCCAGCAAGATTCATCAGTTCGGCCAGGGCTGCATCGACCTCGTTCTGCTCCTTCATAAACCGGATTACGGCATGATCGTGGGTTGGTTACCCCTGTGAAGTCAGCCGGCTGGGCAATTAATCTGCGCAGCGTTGGGCCAAGAGCTCGAGAATGTGGAGGTCGTCTTCGCCATCCTGACGGAGCCTTCTTCCGGTTTCCCGGTCGAGAATATCCAACTCTACTGGAATGTATCTACCCCTTGAGTAGATAAGAGAGTACGATTGAATGTCAGCCGTGTACCTCTCCCGCTTACCGGGTTTACGCTTCACGTTCTCCAGTTTAGCGATGGTGTTCTCATCCCAGAAGTCCACGCGGATGAACTCGTAGGCGGGATCCAGAAGACGCATGTCCTCGAGATAATCCGCAAGCCTAGTATCCTGTGGCTCGTCCATTGTAGCTCCTTGAGTCCGCCGCGCCATATTTCAACCCCTCTTCCCAGTCTATCCAGATGCCCATGGCACTCCCCTGACCACCCCTGTGTCTAATCTCGTGCCCCAGCAATTTGTAGAGAGCCTCCGTATCAGCGGAAAAGTATCCACGCTCAAAACTGGTGATATCAGGCAGCCACTGGTGGTGGATGCGTGGGGCCTCGATGGCCCTGGCAATATTCATGTCGTGATCTATCACGTTCAGGATCACCTGGAGCGACGTATTGATGATCGTTCTTCCGCCCGGGCTTCCAATAGCCATGACGGGACGTCCGTCCTTGGCCACTATGGTCGGCGTCATGGAAGACAGCATGTTTTTTCCGGGAGCCGTGAGATTCGGCGGTGTTCCGATGTGACCCGCTCGATCGGTTCGACCAGGAATGGGATTGAAGTCTCCCATTTCGTTATTCAACAAAAACCCCGCTCCTTCCACAACAATCATGTTTCCCCAACCATTTTCTAACGTGTAGGTTAGTGAAACCGTGTTTCCATCGGCATCCACCACCGAAGTATGCGTCGTTTCCTCGCTTTCAAAAGCTATCTGGCCATTGAATTTGGATGAATCGCTTTCGGACGCCTTGTCCATGTTGATGGATGCTCTGAGGTCATTTGCATGATCTTTTGAAATTAACCAATCGACGGGCATGTCGGGGTTGAAGTTTGGGTCCCCGACATGTTCAGCGCGGTCTGCGAAGGCGCGTCTCATGGACTCGGTCAAGAGATGCAGATACGCCGCTGAATTATGGCCCATCGCACCCAAGTCATATCCCTCGAGTATGTTCAACATCGTAACCAGCGCAATTCCTCCAGAACTCGGAGGACTCATGGAATAGATGTCATAACCGCGATAGGTGCCGTGTATAGGTGCCTGCTCGTTTGCCGTGTAGCCTGCCAGATCCGCCTCCGTGATCAGACCACCGTTTTTAGCCATGAAATTTGCTATCAACCGAGCGGTCTCCCCCTTATAAAAACCGTCAGCACCATTATCCCGGATGCGCTCGAGAGAATGGGACAGATCGGTCAGGATCATCAGCTCACCCGGCTCATGAAAGTCCGTCCCATTTTTCAGATAGCCCGCCGCAGTAGCGCTGTAGATCGGGTCGGAAGCGGCCATTCTTTTGATAGTCCGCTGCGCGCTCATCAGGCCGCGGTTGAAGGGAAAGCCATCGCGGGCCAGCCGAACCGCCGGTTCGAGCAGTTCTTCCCACGGCATCGAGCCGAGGCGTTCGTGCGCTAGAGCCAGACCGGCCACCGTGCCAGGAATACCCGTTGATGTGAGCTCCCGGTGGTGTTTGTCCTCGTCCAGATTGCCATGCTCGTCCAGAAACATATCGGCGTGTGCTGCGGCGGGGGCTTTCTCTCGAAAATTGAAAGCCGTTGTTTCACCGTCTGCTCCGTGATACACGAGAAATCCCCCGCCGCCGATGTTCCCCCCAGAGGGATGCACGACAGCCAGCGCAAACGCCGTCGCTACAGCCGCGTCGATCGCGTTGCCGCCCTTCTGCAGGATATCCCGGCCAACTTCCGAAGCGAGATACTGCGTTGAGACGACCATTCCACCTTCGGCGGCGACCGGCTGGCGTCCCTGTTGCGCGAAAGAAGAAGGGACGGCAAGCAGGCCGACCAGAACCAGGGAGAGAACGGGGAGAAAAAACCGTCCGGATTTGAACTTCATAAAATGATGTATCTGATTGATGGCAGGCCGAAGATTTCAACACCGCCCAAAGTACCACTCAGACAGACCCGCCTCAACCCAAATCCACGTGGGACAATTGGTCAAAGCTTCCAATCATCGATGATAATCAATGCTCATCGATCCCGTATTTTGCTGATTCGCCCAGACTTCTACACTGCATTCTAGACCGCACTGACAGAAAAATGTCTTTATCAGCAGGTAGCCAGTCTTCCGGGGGCAGCACGACGGAAGACTCTTGGCGGGAAAAAATCCCCATTAAAATATTTGATCGGCCCGGTGACCTGTCCTTGCAAGTGGCCCGTCACATCGCATCACTCGTAGCAGAGAGAAAAAAGGCGGGCAAGGATCTTGTGCTCGGACTTCCAACGGGAAGCACTCCTATCGGGGTCTATCAGCACCTGGTACGGATGCATCAAGAGGAAGGATTGGACCTGTCGAACGTGGTGACGTTCAATCTGGACGAATACTATCCCATGAAACCGGATAACCTTCAGAGTTACCACCGCTTCATGCATGAGAATTTTTTCGATCACGTCAACATCGCGCCAGAGAATATTCACATTCCGAAGGGGGACGTTGAAAGGGAGAATCTCACGAACTATTGCCTCGCCTACGAAAAAGAGATCCTGGATGCAGGTGGGCTGGATCTGATACTCCTTGGAATAGGGCGAAGCGGTCATATTGGTTTCAACGAGCCAGGCTCGGGTCCGGAGACCCGCACGAGGGTGATCATTCTGGATGAGCTCACCAGAAAAGATGCAGCCAGCGATTTTTTTGGAGATGATAACGTGCCCCGTGAAGCAATCACAATGGGAGTCGGAACCATTCTGGATGCTCGCGAGGTCATTCTCATGGCGACGGGTGAACACAAGGCTCCAATTATCTGTAGGGCCGTCGAGGAGAAGCTGACCAATGACGTTACCGCCTCATACTTGCAGAAGCACGCCTCGGCCACCATCTACACGGACCTGGCCTCGGCTGGTGAGCTCACTCGGGTCAAGACGCCCTGGCTCGTTCGGCCTGTAGAGTGGACAGACGAGCTTCAGGTACGGGCTGTAATCTGGCTCGCCGAGCGGGTAGACAAGGCCATTCTGAGACTGGAAGAATCAGATTTTCATCGACACTACCTGCACAGTCTCGCCAACCTGCACGAGAACATCGACGACCTGTGTAAACACGTTTTTGAGAGTCTCCGTCGGAGAATAGCTTACTCAGAGGATATCCCCGCAAATCAGAAAATAGTTCTGTTCAGCCCTCATCCGGATGACGATGTGATATCGATGGGAGGGATGCTGGATAAGCTGGTCAAGAACAAGAATGACATTACCGTGGCCTACATGACCAATGGCTCCGTAGCTGTGTTCGATTCCGATGTGCGGAGATACATTCGGTTCATGCAGATGTCAGCTGAATTTTTTGGGGGTGATGAAAGCCTCCTTTCCAAGCTGAGAACGTTAAAAGAGGTGATGCAAGCGAAGGACCCGGGCGAAGTTGATCCTGATGACTTGCAGCTCATCAAAGCTTATATCAGATACTCAGAAGCTATCGCAGGCATTGAAGTTGTGGGTTTAAATGGAGAAAACGCCAGATTCCTGGACATGCCGTTTTATAAGACCGGTACGGTGCGAAAACAACCCATTGGTGATGAAGACGTGCAGATTGTTCTAGACCTCCTGGAGGAAAAGATGCCCGAGCACATCTTCGTGGCCGGCGACCTGTCCGATCCGCACGGCACCCATAGGATGTGCTATTTCGCGGTTCAGAGAGCCCTCCGGAAATTCCAAGAAAGGCACGACGAAGAAGATCATCCGATGGTGTGGCTCTACCGGGGAGCATGGCAAGAATGGGAGATTGACCAGTCAGACGTGTTCGTTCCCATGTCAAAAGCGGACCTGGATCGTAAAATCGAGGCGATATTCAAGCACGAAAGTCAGAAAGATCGGGCAATGTATCCGGGTGCGTACGACAGTCGCGAATTCTGGGAACGGGCGAAAGAGAGGAATCAGGATACGGCTCGTCGACTCGATGCACTGGGGCTACCGGAGTTTCATGCGGTCGAATCCTACGTATGCTCATTTGGATTGACGGCCTGAGCTGAACGTGCTTCAGCGGGCCGCGAGAACGTCGGAGCAGAGGTCGAGGGCGGTCGTAATATCGTCATCTGACACGTCTCTATGCGTTGTTGCACGAATGCGTGTCGGGCCGAAAGGCACCATGCGAACACCCACACCTGCCAGGGATTCAAGGACATCCAGAGCCGAACGACCGTCGGTGATATCAAACATCACGATGTTCGTTTCGACGTCATCTGGATTCAGCTCTACTGCTGAAAAAGAGGATAATCCCTCGGCCAGCGTTTTGGCCTTCTGATGGTCTCCCGAGAGCGCCGATCTGTTATTTCTTAGGGCAAATAATCCAGCGGCGGCAATAATTCCGACCTGCCGCATCCCACCGCCGAGCATTTTTCGTACCCGCCGGCCGTCTCGAATCAGATGCGTGGAGCCAACCAGCAAGGATCCGATGGGTGCACCAAGACCTTTTGAAAGACACACACTGATGGTATCGAATGGGGCGGCGTAGTCAGCTTCCGAAATACCAGTCGCCGCGGTTGCGTTCCAGAGCCGTGCGCCGTCGAGGTGATACGCCAACTCGTGCCTCCTCGCAACCTCGCCAATTTCTTCTATCGTCGAGAGGGGGTAGATCGTTCCTCCGGCCCGGTTGTGGGTGTTTTCAATGCACACCAGTTTGGTCACCGGATCCCATTCCTGTCCCCCACGAATGTTTGCTTCTACGAGTTCAGCCGTCAGGATGCCTCGATCTGCTTTCACGGGATACAGTTGTACTCCAGACAGACCAGCCGCCGCGCCCGCTTCGTAGTGACGAATATGTGCGTCCGATTCGAGGATTGCTTCATTTCCTGGACGTGTATGAAGTCGAACGGCAATTTGATTGGACATAGTGCCAGATGGCACAAAAACCGCTGCCTCTTTACTCAACAAAGAGGCCACTTCAGCCTCTAGGAGCTTTACTGTCGGGTCTTCTCCAAAAACATCGTCTCCCACTTCTGCCGTCACCATTGCAGACAGCATCGCCTGGCTCGGTTTAGTAACCGTATCACTCCGTAGGTCGATCGGTGGGTTCATCCTGATTTTGGTCGTTAACTATTCTGCGTAAGTCACCCTCTCGAGATCTCGAGGATCTTGAGGGTCACCTTTCCAGCTGGAACCTGAATATCAACTTCATCGCCTACCTCTTTTCCGAGCAGACCTTCTCCGATCGGGCTACCCACGGAAATCTTTCCGGCGGCAAAATCAGCTTCCTGAGAGCTGACAAGGATATACGTCTGCTCCATCTTGTTTGCAGTGTTCTGGACCTTCACCCTCGACATGATATACGCTTTGGAAGCATCAATCTGACTCTCGTCGATTATGCGAACACT
>CALBJU010000331.1 GCA_937893205.1 uncultured Bacteroidota bacterium | reverse complement strand
TGGTGTCACGGCTATCGAAGAACTGATCGAGATGCAGGCCCGGACCTACGCGAAAGTCAATCCCTTTTCCCGACATGTCGTTACCATTAAGCGCGACATCCTGCCCGAACTGCCCGATGCCCCCGGGGTCTATTTCATGAAAGACGGCAGGGAAAAGGTGCTCTACGTGGGAAAGGCCAAAAACCTCTCACAGCGCGTCTCGAGCTATTTTTCTGCTATCGAGGCGCATCCGCCTCGCATACGCCAATTGATTTCCCGCGTCCGAAATGTGACCTGGTCAACAACGGAAACAGAGCTGCACGCTCTGATCGATGAAAGCCGGGAGATCAAAGTGCTGGATCCTCCTCTGAATCGAGCGCAAAAAAAGTATATCTCCCGACCCTACCTGGCGTTGAGCACCGTTGAGGAGTTCCCGCGGCTGACCGTACAGGTGATTGTCAGAGATGATGGATCCGAATATTTTGGCCCCCTTAGAAGTCGAGGTCAGGCTCGAACCATCGTAGAGATTGTCGAGCGTTATTTCATTATCCGAAACTGCTCCGCCACGGAGTTCGCCGGCGGTCGCCGGTGTGTTCGGGCAGATATTGGCCGATGTGGGGCTCCTTGTGATGGTTCGCAATCGAGTCCAGACTACTTGAAAGTCATCGATCGCGTCCGCAGCTTTTTGACTGGGGAGGTGGAGGAAGTTATCGAGCAGATAGAGGCCGAAATGACGAATTCCTCTCAGAAACAGGCGTTTGAAGAAGCGGCTCAACTTCGGGACTGGATTCAGTTGCTGGACGACAGATTGGTTAAGACCGGCTCAATTGCCTCACCTGTCCTTGGCCCGGATCACGTCCACTTCCTGAGGGGTCTGAACTCGGGTGCTGGTAGCCTGGTCATGGTATCCCGCGGCAGGATCGTATTGATTGAAGCGATCTGGCATGTGCAAAAGATTGCCGACCAAATCTGTACAGCGCTCTCGCAGGATGCTGGGTCGGAGATGGCGATGGACCAGATTCAAACAGATGCGCGCCGCATTCTTGACCATTGGCTGTACATCAACCGGTCTTCAATCGAGTCTGTAGAGCGGCGTGAGGACGAGGCTGAATCAAGTTTTGCAGCGAGGGCACAGGATGTTTTTTCGGCGATCAAGGTCGATACGATACTCGAAAACGATGCTTCGGACGAAATGCTAGATTCGTTTACGACGATCTAGTCTGTGCACAGTCGTTTAGCGGAAATTCTTGGGGTAGGGCAGGGAATCGATTCCCGCGACCTGTCATCCGAACAACCAACGCACCACAAAAACCGCCAACACCAGGGCGAATGCGTCGGCGATGAGTCCGGCCGGTACCGCGTGACGTGTTTTCTTGATATTGACCGCGCCGAAATACACTGCGATCACGTAAAACGTCGTTTCAGTTGATCCGAACATGGTTGCCGCCATTTTCACAAGGATGGAGTCCTCGCCGAATTGCTGGATCATATCCAACACGATGGCGGCGGAGCCAGCCCCGGTAAGCGGGCGCATGATCATCATCGGCAGGACTTCAGGAGGGATCGAGAACCAGGAAAATATGGGGCGAAGTCCATCGACCATGAAATCCATCGCACCGGATGCCCGAAACATTCCGATGGCAAAAAGGATGGCCACGAGGTAAGGAATGATGGTTACGGCAACAGTGAATCCACCCTTGGCGCCCTCCACGAACTCCTCATAGACCTTCACTTTCTTGATCAGACCATAAAGCGGGAATCCAACGATCAGCGCGGGAAGCACAAAAACGGAAATGCCTTCAATCAATGTCCGAACTGTTTCCATGATATCAGGCCTCCTCTATCATGGCGGGCGCTGTGTCCCTGAACCGTTTCATCTTCCCGAGCAATTTGGCGCTGATGATTGCGACGATCAGGGAAATAAACGTGACGATCAGAATGGCAAAAATGAGTTGGTTGATCTGCAATCCCATCAGCGCAACGAGCAGCACAGGCGGCACGAGCTGAACCGAGGCCGTGTTCATTGCGAGCAACATTACCATTGAATCCGTCGCGGTTTCTTTCTCCGAACTCAATTTTTGTAATTCTTCCATCGCCTTGATTCCCAGGGGAGTCGCCGCATTTCCAAGGCCCAGCATGTTTGCTGTCATGTTCAGGACGATCATGCCGAAAGCGGGATGATCGCGGGGAATATCTGGAAAGAGAGGGCGTAGAACGGGCTGCGTGAATCGGACCAGTGCATGTATGATGCCAGCCTTTTCCGCGATCTGAAGTAGTCCCATCCATAAGGCCAGGACGCCGATCAGACTTAGTGCCAGTTGGACGGCCGTTTCAGCCATACTCAGAGCGGCCTGAGCTATGGCGTGCATCTTGACGTAGCGAACCGGGGAAAACCGGATCGTCGCCGCACCGGCAGCTCCCGGGACAAGGGTTAGTTTACCGCGCAGATCGTTATCTCGAGAAGAGGTTTCCGAGCGGATGGTCGCCCAGGGCTCTGGTAGGGCAACATCCTCGGCAAAACGTAATTGAATTCCTTCCTCTGAGTTGATCAGTACGCCTGAATAGGTCGAGTCCGCCATGCCTTCCACTTGGTAGAACGATTGAAAATAATCTGCATCAACGCGAACAGTGACCTCTTGACGCCGCATGTCAGGATCGAGTGCATTCTCCCAAGAGAGAGTCAGCTCGAACTCACTGTCATTTCGGTAGGTATCTCTGGCGAGATCTCTTACATCGTATGCTATTCCGAACACGAAACTCAGAATGATGAGTCCCGCCCAGATATAGTTCAGCATGTGTTCCTGTTTATGAAACGTTGGAAGCAGAAGGCGCAGCATTATACGAAGCGCGGAGCAGTGGCGGAGTGGGAATTGCGCAGGGTGGGGCAGCCCCGACCAGATGCGATCTGTGGCGGCTGGGGGCCAGAGAGTGAATGGACTAAAAAACGACCTGTACCTGGGTGGCGACACTGAGTCGCCACCCAGGTACAGGTGTCCGAAGACTCCGAGGTCTGCCACGCAAACCCGCGGAGGAAGTGCGCCGAGGCCAGGATCAAGACAATAAGAGGTCGAGATTCCCGTAGGGTCGGTCTAAATCACTAATCTTTCAGAAACACGCGGAAGGATCGAAACGTCCCGATGACTTCACCTTCCACATCTAGTCTTCCAACACTCTTTTTATCGGCAAACGAGGGTCGCGCTTATAGAGCCTATTGCGAAGTTCGCGTGAATGAGCCTGACTAGTTAACCTGAATCGCTACAAAGCGCGATTATGGCCGGGTTTAATGATTTGAGAGGCCCTTGTCGGACGCAGATTACGGGTCTCGCAGCTCCTTAATGTCACCGGAGGAACAGAATTCCATAAGAACGCCATGAGTGTCTGACGGGTGCACGAAGAATATCCGCTTGCCATCAGCCCCGTTTTTTGGCGATTCGCCAATCAGTTTTAGCCCAAGCTCTTCAAAATGGTCGAAGGTTGTTTCGGAGTCGTCGACGCTGAAGGCCATGTGATGCATTCCAGGGCCATGCCGCTCGAGAAATCGACCAATCACTGATGAAGGTGACGTGGACTCCAACAACTCAATTTTTGTGCCTCCCGCGTCATAAAAGTGAGTAATTACGCCTTCCGAACTGACTTCTTCGGTCTTGTAAGGCTTCGCTCCAAATAGCTGCTCGTACAGACGTTTTGAGGCGTCGATATCGCTGACTGCTATTCCGATGTGTTCAAGTTTCACGAATCGTAAGAGGGATTAAAAATGAAATTGAGCTTGAACACCAGATTAGGGATGACCACCTATCCGGTCAACTGTACCTTGCATCAATTCAGTGAATGGCCCGATGCATCAGATTACGAGCGGTAAGGACTTTCGACGTCCTGTCATGATTGCCAGTCTACTCGTTTCCTTCCTCATGTTGGGAGGGAAGATGACGGCGTACACCATGACCGGCTCGGCTGCAATCCTCTCGGATGCGCTAGAATCTGTCATTCACCTTCTTGCCACCGGTTT
>CALBJU010000330.1 GCA_937893205.1 uncultured Bacteroidota bacterium | reverse complement strand
GATCGTTGCCGGTTCTGGGGCGCCAGCCAGTCCTTTCTCGGGCGTAAGCAATGCAGCTTCTGATACGATTGTGAAGGCGCTTAGAGATGCCCGGAATCGAACCGGCGTCAAGGCGCTGATCGTGCGAATTGACTCTCCCGGGGGATTCGCGCCCGCAGCTGACGCTATGCTGCGCGAGATCGAGCTCACCGCCCAGGAAATGCCCGTCATTATTTCAATGGGTGATCTGGCAGCGAGCGGCGGGTACTGGATTGCAATGGGCGGAGACTATGTGATTGCCGAGGCCAACACGATCACGGGTTCGATAGGCGTCTTTTCAATGTTTTTTGACGCGAGCGGATTTCTGGAGGGAAAGATCGGTATCACTTTCGATGGGGTGTCGACTGGCCCGTCGGCGGACATGTTTTCGGGAATGAGAGGCTATTCGCCTGCGGAACGGGCCATGCTTACCCGTGCCACAGAGGCCACTTACCTCGCCTTCCTGGAGAAGGTGGCCGAGGGACGCAACATGAGTGTGGAAGCGGTTCATGAAATCGCTCAGGGTAGGGTGTGGACCGGCTCGGATGGAGTGAAAAATGGTTTGGTCGATGAGCTGGGAGGCTTTGAAGCAGCCGTAGCCAGGGCCGTTTCTGACGCGGGACTCGATCCAGAAGAGGTTCAGCTGGTTCATTATCCGAAAGCACTGACATTCTTCGAGCAAATGTCCCTTGCGGGCGCGATTTCAGTGCAATGGATTGCGAGTGCACTGAGTACCGAACCCCTCAGACAGATAAACTCCCACATGGAGCATCTTCGAGAACTGATCCGAGCTGAAGGAACCGTGCAGGCTCGATTCACACCCGAAATATCAATCCGCTAGATCAGCGATCTGCCGGTCATCGAATTGGGCTGATCGATCTCGAGAATGGCGAGTATCGTCGGTGCTACGTCCGCGAGCTTCCCGGCCTTGATCGGTCCAGAGAATCCATCGACCATTATGAGATGCGGCACGGGCACCGTGGTATGAGCAGTGTGGGGTGAGCCATCTGGATTGATCATCCGATCGGCGTTCCCATGGTCGGCAATAACGTTTACCGAATATCCAGCCTCACGCGCCGCTTCGATTACTACTCTGGCCGCAGAATCGACCGCCTCGACGGCTTCCACTGCGGCTGCAAAAACTCCGGTGTGGCCAACCATATCCGGATTCGCAAAATTAATCACCACGAATGTGTAGTCGGTCTTCTTGATGGCCGCTGCAACTTCACGTGCCAGCTCTGGAGCGCTCATCTGCGGCTGCAAGTCGTACGTAGCCACTTTGGGAGAAGCCACCAGGATGCGATCTTCTCTACTGAAGGGCTGCTCGCGCCCACCGCTGAAGAAATAGGTTACGTGGGGGTATTTTTCGGTCTCGGCCGCCCGTAGTTGCCTGAAACCGGCCTCAGCAATTACTTCTCCGAGCGTGTCGGTGAGGTTTACTTTCGGAAACGCCACCGGAAAGGTAAATGACTCTTGGTAGGGCGTGAATGTCACGAAGTGCAGATTCTCTAGCTTATTTCGAGCGAAGCCTGTAAAATCGCTGTCCGTCAGCGCACGGGTTATCTGGCGGGCGCGATCTGCTCGATAGTTGAAAAAGATCACGACGTCCCCTACCGATATTCGATTCCGGTCCGGGTCTCCGATGACGAACGGCTCCGCAAATTCGTCCGTGACACCTTGATCATAACACGCTTTCATGGCCTCCACAGACGATTCGAAGCGTTCTCCTTCCCCATTCACCAGTAGTTGGTACGCCTTTTCCGTGCGCGGCCACCTCCGATCCCTGTCCATGGCCCAGTAACGTCCCACAACCGACCCAATCACACCACAGCCGCTGCTGTTCACATGGCTCTCAAGGAGGCGGAGATACTCTGCACCGCCCGTCGGAGCGGTATCTCGACCGTCCATAAACGCGTGTACGACAAGATCATCTTGCGACAAACCGCTCTGAGACGCCAGATCAATCAGGCCGTGCAGGTGATTTTGGAGAGAATGGACACCGCCGTCGGATAACAATCCTATCAGATGCAGCTGTGATCCTGGTGCCTTTGATCTGTTGATGGCATCGAGCAGAACTTCATTGGAAAAGAAATCCCCATCAACGATCGATTTATTGATCCGGGTCATCTCCTGATACACCACACGACCAGCACCAAGATTCATGTGCCCGACTTCTGAATTTCCCATCTGAGCTTCCGGCAATCCCACCGCTTCTCCCGACGCATCCAGCCTGCTGTGAGGCCATCGTGAAAACAGTTCGTCCAGGAATGGCTTTCGAGCACCATCGATGGCGCTCACGGAAGAGTCTTCCGCAATTCCGTAGCCGTCAAGGATCATGAGGAGGTGCTTTTTCATTCTTGCGTGCAGGGCCAGTGCGCTGATGCTCGCTCATTATACACGGAAGTCCTTCACTCGTCGGGTGGTCAAGCCGGATTTTGAGTGAAATACATTCATGGACCCGCACCGCGGACAGGAGATCTGTTCGATTCCTGCTCTATCGGTGATGAGATCCGGTTCTTCAAAATAGTGTTTGCGTGTCTTGCAGTAATACCGACCGCGCTTCGGATCCAGCGATTCTTCCGGCGCCGGTAGTTGGTCCAGATTCGATTTGTAGTGGCAACAGTGTGCGGCTGCACAGCCCTCGCAAGAAGGACTACGGGCGGTGCAGGTGTAGCGACCGTGCAGTATGAGAAGATGATGGGCCTCTCCCCACGTGCTTTCCGGCAGCAGTCGCTTCAATTGACGCTCAACCTTCTCCGGCGTTATGGCATCTGGGCTAACCAGTCCAATACGATTGGCAACCCGAAAGACATGTGTGTCGACGGCCAAGGTCGGTACGCCGAAGGCCACGGAGGCAACAACTTGTGCGGTCTTTCTTCCTGCGCCCGGAAGCTTTACGATTTCGTCTACAGTTTCGGGCACTCTACCCCCGAAATCCGACATCACCATTTGCGCGGCTCCGACAAGATGCTTGGACTTATTATTCGGATACGAGATCGAGCGAATAAATGGAAATACTTCCTCTGGAGTACTTTTTGCAGTTGACGCCGCATCCGGAAACCGTTCGAACAGAGCGGGGGTTATTTGATTGACTCTTGCGTCGGTACATTGTGCCGATAACACCACTGCAACCAGTAACTGCCAGCTGTCCGTGTAGGTGAGCTCCGTTTCCGGCGCTGGAATCACCATCCGCAATGATTCAAGCGCACAGGTCGCACGCTGGGATCTGCTCATTTTTGCCAAATTCTGCCTCTTCTCGCACTCCTTGTGATATGACACGATTCCTGGATTCAGTGCTGCGAAACTACATACGCCTAGGGACAACCGCTCTGCTAATTGTGGTGTGCGCGGGCGAAGCCCGCGCACAGTTGCCTCGCCAGATTTCAGACTCATCATCTGTTTCGATTCTTACCACATTTCCGGGAGCTCCCGTCTACTCCGCATGGGGCCACAGCGCAATGCGGATTCAGGATCCCGATTCCGGAATTGATGCCGTGTTCAGTTACGGAACGTTCGATCCAGCAAGGCCCTACTTCATTCCCAGGTTTGTATACGGCGACATGCTGTACGAAATAAGCGTCGAGCCCATGACGCGCTTCATGCGGAAATCCGACCTTGAACAACGGGACGTTGTTGAGCAGGTCCTACATCTCAGCACGGAGGCTACGGCGCAGATGTGGGGTCTGCTGATGGAAAATCTGCGAGAAGAAAATAAATCTTACCTCTACGATTTCGTCTACGACAACTGCTCAACCAGATTGATTGACCTGCTGGAAGCCACGGGGTCGATCGCGCTACCAGCTGATGATCCGTATTCGGCGACGTTTCGCGAGATGCTTGACGAGTATATCCACAATCGCGCCCTGCTGGATCTTGGAATAGATCTGGTCCTGGGCTCCAAATTAGACTCCCAACCTGATATTCGAGCTCGAACATTCTTACCGGTCTATCTGATGGATATACTGGA
>CALBJU010000329.1 GCA_937893205.1 uncultured Bacteroidota bacterium | reverse complement strand
CAGCCGGTCTGATGGCCGTCCTGGCCTATTTCATCATCACGATGATGCTACCGGAAAGTTGGAGCGTGGGCGAATCGACCTACACCGCCCTGGGTGTTTACTGGGCCGTTCTGATTGGTCTCAGCGCGGGCACCATCATCGGTCTGGTTACCGAATACTATACCGCCACAGGCAATAAGCCGGTAACCGGAATCGTGGAGCAATCTCTGACGGGCTCTGCCACAAACATCATTGCCGGCCTTGGAGTCGGTATGTGGTCAACGGGTATCCCTGCGATCGTCCTGGCTCTGAGCATCATTGGTGCCTTCACGTTCGCCGGACTCTACGGAATCGCGATTGCAGCCGTTGGAATGCTTTCGGTTACGGGTATCCAGCTCGCGGTCGATGCCTACGGTCCTATTTCAGATAACGCAGGCGGCATCGCAGAAATGGCGGACCTTCCTCCAGAAGTTCGCGAGCGTACCGACAAACTGGACGCTGTCGGAAATACGACGGCTGCCATCGGAAAAGGCTTCGCCATCGCTTCTGCCGCCCTGACTGCACTCGGCCTTTTTGCCGCTTACATGCAGCAAGCTGGTGTTGAAAATATTGACGTTGCCAACCCGAAAATTCTCGCAGGCCTCCTACTTGGAGCCATGCTCCCTTACGTGTTCTCGGCGATGGCCATGGGCGCCGTCGGTCGCGCTGCTGCGGAAATGATCAAGGAAGTAGGCCGTCAGTTCGCGGAAATTCCCGGGCTGAGGGAAGGTACCGCGAAGCCGGATTCGAATCGCTGTATTCAGATTTCCACTGACGCTGCCATTCGGGAGATGGTGTTGCCGGGTCTTCTTGCCATTCTCGTCCCAGTCGGAATCGGATTTCTCGACAAGTATATGCTGGGCGGCTTGCTCGCCGGTGTAACCGTTTCGGGCGTCCTGTTCGCCATCTTCCAGTCGAATGCTGGCGGCGCCTGGGACAATGCCAAGAAAATGATCGAGAGTGGCATAACCATTGACGGTACCCACTACGGCAAGGGCTCCGAGGCCCACAAAGCCGCCGTCGTCGGAGACACCGTTGGGGATCCATTCAAGGATACGTCGGGTCCATCGCTGAACATACTGATCAAGCTTATTGCAGTGGTAGCGCTGGTAATCGCCCCTCTTATTCGCTGATTTTGAACGATTCTGGACGTTTCCGGGGCCGATCTGATCCAGATCGGCCCCGAAGCGTATTAGAAATGAAGGTCTCCTTTTTTCGAATGGGAAAAACCGGTTTCGCAGCCGGGCATCGGAGACCACTTACCACCTAAACCGAATCGTATTTCCATGGCCAGAGTTGAAGTTTCGATGCCCAAGATGGGCGAGAGCATCACAGAGGGCACTGTACTCGAGTGGATCAAAAAGCCCGGGGACGCCATCGAGCTTGACGAAGCCCTGCTCGAAATTGGAACCGACAAGGTTGATACGGAGGTCCCTTCTCCAGCAGCCGGTGTTCTGGCGGAAATCTTGATCGAGGAAGGAGAGACGGTAGAAGTGGGAACGGTTATAGCAGTCATCGAGACTGAGGTGAGCGAAGCAGCAAGTACAGGCTCCGCCCCAGGTGCCCAGCCAACTGAAGCTCCGGCTCCCGCCCGGACTCCGGTGAAAGCGTCAGTGCCGGCCGCTGCTGCGCCGAAATCTGACGGCGGCGCAACCATGGATGTTATGATGCCAAAGATGGGCGAGAGCATCATGGAAGGGACCGTTCTTACCTGGCACAAAAAGGTGGGAGATGAAATTGGATTGGACGAAACCCTGCTGGAGATTGCGACCGACAAGGTGGACACCGAGGTGCCCTCACCTGCAGCTGGAACGGTTCACGAAATTCTGACCGATGAAGGAGAGACGGTGGACGTCGGCACGCGGATCGCCGTGATAGCTTTGGCCGCGGGTGCGGCTGCCTCTGGAGTTGCGGTCAGTGCTCCGCCAGAGAAAGAGACTACGCCCGCAGCTCCCGAAAAACCCACACCTGGGGCGGCTCCAGTTCAGCCTGCAGCTCCCGCAGCCGTCATTTCTGCCCCAATATCGATGGGAGACGGGGCCTCGATTCCGCGTACTGGGCCAGGGGGTGAGTTTTATTCGCCGCTTGTGCGCTCAATTGCCGAGAAAGAGGGAGTCTCCGTTGGCGAACTCGCAGTCATTGCTGGATCGGGAAGAGAAGCTCGGGTGACCAAGGATGACCTACTGTCGTACCTCCAGAGTCGAGGCTCGATGCCAGCCGCCGAACCAGCTCCTGTGGTTGTTTCCACTCCGCCCGTTGCCTCTGTACGACAGACGGTTTCGATGGAGCCGACTCCGATCGTAATCGGGGAGGCCGGTCGAACAGAAATCATCAAGATGGACCGGATGCGGCAAATTATTGCCGAGCACATGGTCCGATCGGTCGCGACATCTGCACATGTAACTTCGTTTGCAGAAATTGATGTAACCGATCTGGTTAAGCTCCGCGAGGCAAACAAGGCGGCCTTCCAGGCTCGTGAGGGGATTAAACTGACGTACACACCGTTCTTTGTCTTCGCTGCGGTGGAGGCCCTCAAGGATCATCCTATGATGAACGCGTCGGTCGAGGGCAAAGAGATCCACGTTCGAAAGGCCTATCACGTGAGTATCGCCGTAGCCATCGGCAGCTCCGGACTGGTGGCTCCTGTCATACGGGATGCGGGTCAGAAAAATGTAGCCGGTCTTGCTCACGCGGCAGCCGATCTGGCCGAACGCGCTCGGAGAAAGAAGCTGCTGCCCGATCAACTGCAGGGTGGCACGTTCACGGTCACCAACGTGGGTTCACTGGGGTCGCTCATGGGAACGCCCATTATCAATCAGCCACAAGTTGGCATTCTGGCGACCGGAGCCATTAAAAAGCGGCCCGTCGTCATGGAAGATGCAAACCTGGGAGATGTGATAGCCATCCGGAGCATCATGTATGTCTCCCTGTCTTATGATCACCGCATCATAGACGGCGCCATGGCATCTTCCTTTCTGCGTCGCTATACAGAAGTGCTGGAATCGTTTGGTCCGCACGTCGAATTGTAAAGGCCATACAAACCTTAACACGTTGGTGAACAACGGGTAACAACTATTACTACTCCTCCCTAATGGAATCTAAAGAGGACAGGAGAGCAGATCCCATGCGTTCTGGAATTGATGTCCGTTATTGACATTGTCCCCCAAATGATCGTCATTGTCTAAATCCGTTATTGCGATAAAGTCTTAGCATGCCCCTGAAAATGGCGTCATGAGCGTCGCAGGGACGGAGTTGCCGTCAGCCCACCCGTTTTGTACGTATGGCCGAATCCATCAGCCCGGAAAAAGACGATTCTGGAATCGAAGTATCTGTCCAGCGCCTCAGAAGTCTGATCCAGGATTTCCTGTTGACGTATCTCAGGGAAAAGAGCAGGGAAACCGTCGGAACCTACCGCCGATCGCTCAACGAGTTTGAGCGTTGGTTTGTGCGGGGCAAAAGCACCTGTAGGTTCAGGACGTCGGACATCGAGGAATACAAGACCTATCTAATGGAAGAGCGGGGCCTGCATGAGGTCTCAGTATCCACCTACCTGACTGCCGTACGCCGCCTGTGTCAATACATGACCGATACAGGCTTGCTGAAAGACAATCCTGCCCGCGCCGTCAAGGGCAACAAGCGTCCCAGCACTCATTCCCGCCGTTTTCTATCACAGCCGGATGTAGACAGGTTGATTTCATCGCTCCCTACGTCAGGCGAAATCGAGAAGCGTGATCGCGCCATTATCTACACGATGCTTTTCGCGGGGCTGAGCGAAATAGAAATTGTGCGGGCAGACCTTCAGGATCTGGAGCAAACCCTCATGGGGTGGTATCTCAGGATCCAGGGCAAAGGACACACGCTGAAGGACCAACAGGTCCCGATTGATCCTCTCGTGATGGATGCCCTGCGACTGTATCTGGATATGCGCGGCCGAATTCGACCAGAGGATCCTCTCTTCGTATCGCACGGTCATCGATCAGATGGCCAGCGCCTCAATACGCGATCCGTCCGGACTCGTATCAATCACTATCTGAAGAAAGCCGGAATCAAACGAGAGGGCATTTCACCGCACAGTCTTACGCATACGGCCGCCCTTCTGTGGCTGAGCGATGGCATGAGCGTGGAAGATGTGCGCCAACGCATGCGCCACGGCACGCTCGATACGACCATGATTTATTTTCGGCAGCAAGGATTTCTCGAACAATAGATAGATGACAGATGGGTAGATTTAATTATGAAAAAATATATTGCAATGAACAGATTTAAAATCTCTTTAGGGAGAGAAGATGATTTTGAA
>CALBJU010000328.1 GCA_937893205.1 uncultured Bacteroidota bacterium | reverse complement strand
GAAGCTCCTGCCGAAGAAGCAGTAGCTGAGGAAACTGAAGCGTCTTCGGAAGAAGATGCGGTTTCTGAAGATCCGGAAATGCCAAAGCCCAAAGCCAAGGCAGCGAAAAAGACAGCGAAAAAGTCTACTTCCAAGGCGAAGGCCAAACCAAAGGCTAAGGCTAAATCCAAAGCGAAGGCCGAGGATAAAGAGGAAGCAGCTGAATCAGCGGATGAAAACAAGGAAGAAACTCCTTCCGAAGATGCTGGTGAAGAGAGCTGATCAAAGCTGTCTGCTCGATTGAATACAAGAGGGGCGGCATTTTTAATGCCGCCCCTCTTTCTATATGTAAAGTGGAGAGGTGAAAAAATACTAGATATGGACTTACCAGATTGGAGATCGTCGACTCCCAAGGAGCGGCAACTCAATAAGGCGCTTCTCGCCAAGACGACGGGCCTCGCCAACAAGCTGCTGGGGCGTCTTCTCACTGACAAAGAAATCAACCTGTATCACAGCTACGCGAACGTTGTATCTATCAGACGACTGGGATACAACGATCACGGTCCCGTTCATGCCCGAATCACAACCTACAATTCACTCAGGATCTTAGAGCTACTGCACGAAAGTGGGGTCGAAACGAGCCTAGAAGAGGAAAAGGTGGGCACCATGGAGGATTCTGCCCTCGCAATCATCCTCGGGTGTTTTCTGCATGATACAGGAATGGGTGTCACTCGTGATCAACACGAGTGGCATTCGATCACGCTCGCGGATCAGTTTATTGTCAGCTATTTGAAATGGATTTTTCCAGACGATCTTGCTAGGCAGATTGTGCTTCGCTCGATGGCACACGAAGTAATCGTCGGGCACATGGCCCACACTCGGATTCACTCTGTTGAGGCAGGAATTGTACTGGTGGCAGACGGGACTGATATGACCAGAGGTCGCTCGCGTATCCCGCTCAATCTGGAGCTCGATCCGTCAGTTGGAGATATGCACAGGTACTCCGCAAATACCATTACACGGCTCGATATTGAAAAGGGCGAAAACAAACCCGTCCGCCTCGTCATAAAGATGGATAACGCCACTGGTCTTTTTCAGATTGAAGAGGTGTTGATGACCAAGGTGAAGGCTTCTCCCATCATGAAGCACCTGGAAATTATCGCTGAAGTGGGAGATGACCCGCCAAAATTCTATCTGCGTTAGCCCAATTCTATTGAACTCCTGATATCAGGCGCTGAGCTCGCCCCAACTCGAGCCGACCGTCGATCACGTCGGCTAAATATTGGCTGAAGAGCGGGCCGAATTTGAAGCTGTTTCCCGATCCTCCGTATAGACGATACACAGATCCTGTTCGGACCAATGCCATAGTCTCTGTTTTGGTCATCGCGTAATAGCAGGATCCAAACTTTTCAGATTCACCCAGTCCATCTGGAATTCGAGTATTTAGTAAGGACCTCATCTCTTGCTGCTCTTCCCTCGTCACCTCGCGGTCAAGGGTAGGATCGCCGATCATGTGCGCAGAGTGGTTTCCATATTTGGCGGGAAACTGATCGCTAGCGGGGACGAAGTAGAATCCGTGGTCATCTGCCAGATCCATGACAATCGGGCAGCCATTCTCGATGTGGGCAAATCCCGGTACATCTTTGTGCAACGCGTATGTTTGTTTGATAGGCTGAATTTCGGATGGGAATAGATGCGAGTGCCAGGCACCGGTCGCAAATACGACGAGGTCGGATTGGTAGGTGAACCCTTCATGAGTAGTAACTGATGGATCATCAAAAGAAAAACTCGTAATCCGTTGTCCCGCTTCAAACACGACTCCTTTTGTTCGAAGCAATACGTCCAGTGATTCGAGAATTTTACCAGCTTGAAGAATTCCACAGCCTGCAGTTTCGAACGCGATCTCATTCGGACCGATTTCCAACCAGGGATATTTTTCCCGGCATTCTGGCGCCGTTATATTGCGGTAGGGCACTCCCAGGGTCTCGAGTCCCGATAGGGAAGCGGAGAACCACGCTCCATTCCTTCGTCCCACCGAAAGAGATCCTGTTCTGATAAAATGCGACCTTCCCAGTGAAGCCCAAAGCCGGTTCCACGCCTCGAACGCCTCAGGGACTCTCTTGGCATACTCCGTTTGAGTCCCGTACGGATACCTGATTAATCGGTGATGATCGTAGCTCGAGCAAAGACGATTTGGAATATCGTACTGGTCGAGGACGGTTACCGAGTGACCATTCGAAACGAGCTCATGGGCGACACACATGCCGTAAATGCCAGCCCCAACGACGATTACCTTCATCAGGTCAGCCTTTTAGATAACGGGAACGCTTTTGCGAGGTCTTCAAGTCCCTCAGTCTTCGAATTTGACGCAAGATGCAGTATCTGTAGTTTGCCAGAGACGAAGATAAGATGTTTTCGGCCCTCAGGGAGACCGTGATTTAATAATTGAGCGCGTGAACAACGGCGAAAAGCTTCATATCGTAAACGAGCAGGAAGGAACCCAGGTACCCTTCCTGAGGGGCATATTGACGAGATCCCTCCAGAAGGCCGGTCTGAGTTTTAAGGACGCCTATGGGATCGCTTCCGACATACGAGGTGAACTAGCAGACGCTGGAGGTATCAAGACCTCGACATTGAGAACGCGGGTAGCGGCGTTCCTGAAAGAAAATGGTTTCCAACAACACCTCGACTCCTATCTGAAGCAACGACCCGATCGGCCGCTCCTCAAAGTTGTGACGCGAGACGGTTCGGAAGCTCCATTTTCAAAAGCTCAACTTGCTGATTCGCTAGAAATCTGCGCGCTGCCGCGAGAGCAGATATACGAAATGGCTGCGTCCATAGAAAGTGAGTTGATATCCCGTGGCGCGGGAAAGGTTGAATCCCTCGAACTGACCCGCATGATTCTGGAGGTTCTCGAACGCATGGCGGGGAAAAGTGTAGCGGATGCCTATAGCCGGTGGGATGATTTTTCTCACCAGGGTCGTCCACTCATCTTACTGATTGGTGGAACCACTGGGAGCGGTAAAAGCTCTATCTGTTCTGAATTAGCGCATCGTCTTGATATTGTTCGGACGCAGTCGACGGATATGCTCAGAGAGGTAATGCGCCTGCTGGTGCCGGAACGGCTTCTTCCAACATTGCATGCCTCATCGTTCGAGGCCTACCAACAGCTGGAACGCGCCGAAGAATCTGAGCACGCCACGAAGGAGATGATCGACGGATTTTTGACACAGGCCAGTCATGTGTCAGTGGGAATAGAAGGTGTCCTGAAAAGAGCCGAAAACGAACAGGTATCGCTCATTCTTGAGGGGGTTCATATTCACCCCGCACTGATGGACAGAATTGCCGGGCAGACAGATGCCTTGGTTGTGCCCATTCTGCTAGCTGTTTTGAAGCCTAAACGGTTGAAGAAAAGGCTCGTGGGGCGAGGCCAGAGAATATCCTCCCGGCGATCAAAACGTTATCTCAAGAGCTTCAAGAAGATCTGGAGCCTGCAATCTTATCTGCTCTCGGAAGCTGACCATTACAACACTCCGATCATTCCAAATGAGGACGAGGAAGCAGCCGTGCGAGCCATCATGCAGACGGTCTCCGCCTATCTGGAGAAAGATCTGGCTGTCCCTACTACTGTTGAGCCCGTTGCCGCGCATGAAGACGATCTAGAAGCTGGCGACGACGGTTAATCGAGCTGTGATGGTAGCTCTGTCCTCGAAATCGTTCTTGTGGTATGCAGCATTGGGTATTATTTCAACTCCCTTTTCTGGAGTAAATGAATAGCCCAGTATCATCCAATGATTCGAGGATTTTCGGACTG
This sequence comes from uncultured Bacteroidota bacterium, assembly GCA_937893205.1. Lineage (GTDB taxonomy): Bacteria > Bacteroidota > Rhodothermia > Rhodothermales > UBA10348 > CALBJU01. The sequence continues at coordinate 8,471 of CALBJU010000328.1, read as the reverse complement.
GGTTGTCCTGATTGACAAGGTCATATCGAGCAATCAGCCGTTGCGAGGAGGTAGTGTTGACAAATCCGAACGCGGAAACACCTAGCGCAGTGTCATTGATCTTGTCGCTATCAATCGATTTTGGATTGTAAAACGCTTCCAGCCCGATCTGAGCCCTCTGCGTTGCGTAGCCCACGAATGCACTGGCGTTATACGAGGTCCCATCCTCCGTCAGATAATAGTCTCCTCCGAGCGAGAGGGTAATTGAACCACTCGGGTAAAATTGAAGCTGTCCATAGACCCTCTTAAACTTGTCTGTCTCCCGTTTGACCCCTGAGTTGTTGGCATACATGAGGGCGTACTTTACTCGTCCGTCGGACAATACAGGGCCAGAAAGGGTGAGTCCCATATCTCGGGAAGAAGCGATCCCATTCCTGTGCTGGATGGTTTTCTCGAGGCTGCGGTACGCCCAATGATTCTCAGCTACGCCCCAGATAGGGGGAGAACTGAGCCCAAAAGTGACATTGTGTCCGTCACCCAATGCATTATTCCATGTCAAGAAGAGATCTTTGACAAATGGCGATAGTTTCCCCTGGCTGGTCACGGATCTATCGTTTCCCTCCAGTCTGAATCGGCCTGAAAAGCTCTCGGAAATCTTGAAGTCGGCCGTCAGATAAACTCTTCTTAACTCAAAACCGTGCTCGTCATCACCATTCCCTTCAGGCGTTTCAAGGGTGTAGGAGTAGTCGGAAAACAAGACTCCACTGAACGAGATATCGCTTTGAGCGAACGTGCTTGAAGCCAGTGCGGCCGAGCAGAAAATTATCGCAGCCTGAAGAACGAGTCCTCGGTTCAGGGTCATTGTGTTAACCGTTTTCAGTCATCCACATTGTCAATCTGAGCTTTTTGCAGCTTGCCGCTGTAGTCGACGTAAATGGTCTTCGTTTCGGTATAAAAATCGAATACTTCCCATCCTCCTTCGCGGTGACCATTTCCGGTACCCTTCACTCCACCGAAGGGCATGTGAGCCTCAGCCCCGATAGTTGGGCCATTCACATAGGTTATACCCGCTTCGATATCGTGCATTGCCTTGAACGCGGTCGCGATATCATTTGTGTATATCGCAGAAGAGAGTCCGTATTCGATATTGTTTGCCACAGAAACGGCCTCTTCGTAGGAGGATATTTTCAGAACAACCAGAACCGGACCGAATATTTCTTCCTTTGCCACGCGCATGTTGGGGGTGACATTCGTCATGATCGTAGGCTGAAAAAAGAATCCGTCCTCGAGGCCCTCGCCCTCAGCTCGTTTTCCACCCAGCGCGATGGTGGCGCCTTCGTCCTTGCCAATCGTTATGTAGCCTTGGATCTTTTCAAGGGCAGCAGCACGGATTACAGGGCCCATCTCAGTTTCTTCCTCGTTTCCGTACCCGATCTTGATATTCGACGCCGCTTCCTTGAGACGGGATACAAGATCATCGTGCACATCCTCATGAACGATGAGGCGAGACGTTGCGGTGCATCTCTGCCCGGTGGTTCCAAACGCTCCCCAGAGCAGTCCGTCCAGGACCAGGTCCAAGTCGGCGTCAGCGAGTACGATCATGGGATTCTTGCCGCCCATCTCAAGAGAAAAACGTTTGTGCATCCGGCCGCATGCTTCGCCAATTTTAGAGCCCGTTTCAGTTGATCCTGTGAAGGAGACCGCATTGACGTCGGGGTGCTCTACCAGTGCTCGTCCCGTATTCCCGCTTCCCTGAACCAGATTTACAACTCCTGCGGGCAGGCCGGCATCCTCGAATACTTTGACGAGAAGCGCACCGCTATGTGGCGCGTCTTCGCTGGGCTTGAAAACAACGGTGTTGCCACAAGCAAGCGCTGGAAACATCTTCCAGGTTGGAACGGCGACAGGGAAGTTCCAAGCTGAAATCACTCCGCAGACTCCAATAGGCCTGCGAATCGACATATTGAATTTGTCCGGCATTTCACTAGGAACGGTATGACCGAAGAGGCGTCGTGTTTCGGAAGCGGCGTAGTAAGCGGTATCGATCGCTTCCTGCACATCTCCCTTGGTTTCGAAAAACGGCTTACCCATCTCGCGTGTCATTTGAAAGGCGAGCTCGCTTTTGCGCTCTGTCATGATATCACCAATGCGACGCAGGAAATCGCCTCGGGCCGGTGCGGGCATCTTGCCCCAGGTCTGGAATGCCTTTCGTGCAGCGCGCACAGCATCATCGACATCTTCGACACCTGACTCGGGAAATTGGCCAATCACATCACTGTTGACCGCAGGGTTGATGTCCTTGAAGGTCGAGCCGCTGGCGGAATCTTGCCAGATGCCATCGATGTAGTTCTGAGTAAGTGCGTCAGACATAGAAACAGAGGTTCATTAGGTGGATATCAATCTGCCCAAAATAAGTCCGTCTCCAATCTGGGAACAAGCAAAGATTCTGCGCGGAAAATCAAGTCACCGAATAAGTGCTGGTTGTATATTTCGACCCCTTCGGACCACTCGGAGGCGAATAGAGGAGAGTTTACTATGATTAATTTGGAAAGCAGGCTGTCTCAGCGTGTACAATCGGTGCCCCCGTCGGGCATTCGACGCTTTTTCGAGATCGCTGCGACGATGAAGGATGTGATAACCCTCGGAATAGGCGAACCCGACTTTGTATCTCCGGACGCCATTTTGAAAGGGGCCCACGACTCCATGCTCCAGGGAAAAACGGGATACTCTGCGAATGCGGGAATCCTCCCGCTTCGAGAGGCCATTTCGGAAGAGCTTCAGCGGCTTTATGGCGTCACCTATAGTCCGAAAAATGAGATTTTGGTAACGGTGGGCGCGAGCGAAGCGGTTCAGCTCGCCATGTTGGCACTTCTGAATCCTGGCGATGAAATCCTGATTCCGGAGCCCTGTTTCGTGTCATACGGCCCTACGGCCATATTCGCCGGGGCAACGGTAGTGTATGTGCCGACATCTGTGGAGAACGATTTTCAGGTGACGGCCGAGGATATCGAGTCGAGGATCACTGAGCGAACAAAGCTCTTGTTTCTAGCTTATCCCAGCAATCCGACTGGCGCGGTTCTGAGGAGGGAAGTTCTCGAGGAAATTGCTGAGGTCGTTGAGCGGCACGACCTCCTGGTACTTTCTGACGAAATCTACGATCGACTTATATATGGTGACGCATTCGATCGCGGCCACACCTGCCTGCCTTCAATTGAGAGCTTACGTGAACGGACGGTGTTGCTTGGAGGATTTTCCAAAGCGTACGCCATGACCGGATGGAGAGTAGGATTTGCGTGCGCGCCGCCGCCGATCTACGAAGCGATGTACAAATTGCATCAGTATATCATTATGTCCGCGCCTACGGCGAGTCAATGGGGAGCTCTCGCCGGGATGAAGGAAAGCCAGGAGGACGTTGAAAGAATGCGCAAGGCATATGACGCGCGTCGACGAACTATCGTGGATGGATTTCGAGCAGCAGGCCTTCCTACATTTGAGCCCGAAGGGGCGTTTTATTGTTTTCCCGACGTGACATCGACGGGACTGAATTCAGAGGATTTCGCTCAGAGATTACTGGAAGAGGAGCACGTCGCTGTAGTCCCTGGAGACGCGTTTGGACCTAGCGGCGCGGGCTATGTCAGGTGCTCTTACGCTAATTCGATGGAAAATATTGAAGAGGCAGTCCGCCGGATTTCTCGATTTACAGCGCGTTGTCAGGAAACCGTTCATTCCGCGGTAAATCCCGGGTAGACGAGTATGACGAAACATGCGATGATTATCGGCCTTGTCGTAGCGTATCTGTGTCACCTGACTCTGGGATGGCAGTACAGCGTGATCGGTGCAATCGTTGCCGGATTTCTGGCACCTAAAAAAGGTGTTCGCGCGGGAGCATTATCGTTGGGATTGGGTTGGGGATTGCTGATCATTTTCAATTTCGCGGTGGCCACCCCCGAGACCGTTGAAATGACTCGAATCATGGCCGCTCTTTTGGGAGGTCTACCATCATTTGTAACCGTTCTGCTAACCCTGTTAATTGGGCTCCTTTTGGGGACTATTGGAGGCTGGGTCGGATCGGCACTGAAATCAACTAGAGATAGATCGAAAAATGGATAGAGATCAGCTTAGAAACCTGTTAGAGCGTGTGGATACGCTCGGGAGGTATCTTTGACATTGCGTCAAGAAAGGAGAAGCGAGCGCGTCTGGAGGAGAAGAGACTGGACCCAAACTATTGGAACGACTCTGAGAGAGCGCAGCTTACTGAAAAAGAGATTGCGGTAGAAAAGGCGTGGATTGATGCCTGGGGTCAGTTGCAGACGCACACTGAGAATATCGATACCCTTGTTCAGATGGAGGCAGAGGAGGGTGAGGACCTGGCGGAAGAAATATCAGCCGAGATTCAAGGACTGGAAGAGAAAGTTGAAAAACTGGAGCTGAAAAGCCTTCTCAGCGGCCCTGATGATCAGCGAGACGCCATTCTAACCATCAATCCAGGCGCGGGAGGTACAGAAAGCCAGGATTGGGCAGAAATGCTCCTGCGCATGTACACTCGTTGGGGCGAGCGAAACGGATGCAAGGTCCAACTTCTGGAATACCAGGCCGGTGACGTCGCGGGTATAAAGAGCGCTTCCCTGGCCTTGAGAGGAGGTTATGCTTACGGATATCTGAAAGCAGAGTCGGGTGTTCACCGTTTGGTCCGAATCAGCCCTTTCGATTCATCGGGCCGACGTCATACGTCGTTTTCGAGTGTATTTGTCTTCCCTGAAATTGACGACACCATCAATATCGAAGTAAAGTCGGATCAACTCGAGATGCAGACCTTTAGATCGGGCGGTGCAGGTGGACAGAACGTGAATAAGCTTGAAACGGGTGTCCGATTGATTTGGACCGGGACGCTTTCGGATGGATCCGATGGACGGGTGGTAGCCGAGTGCACCGAAGAGCGCAGTCAATTACAAAACCGCGAGCGTGCTCTGACGATGCTCAAAAGCCGAATCTATCAGCTGGAACTGGATATTCAGGCCGCCGCAAAGAATTTGATGGAAGGCAGTAAGAAAAAGATCGAGTGGGGCTCGCAGATTCGATCCTACGTTTTTCAGCCGTACACCATGGTAAACGATCACCGTACCGAGACGAAAGTGACTGATGTACAATCAGTTATGGATGGCGACATCGAGGAGTTCATCAGGGCTTCTCTGCTCCAGAGAGTCAAATAACTGCAGTCCACATGAGACACCGGGTAGACTTTCTTGTACTGGGTAGTGGTGCCGCAGGCTTGTCCTTCGCGCTCCAAGTAGCGGAGTACGGCTCCGTTGCTGTGATAACGAAGCAATCAGCTGTTGAGTCGAACACGACTTATGCCCAGGGTGGAATCGCGGCGGTAATGGATTCCGCCGACAGTATCGAGACGCATGTCCAGGATACACTCAGGGCAGGTGCAGGTCTGTGTGATGAAAGTGTGGTGAGGGTGATTATTGAGGAGGGCCCCCAACAGATACGTCAACTCGTCGATGGAGGAGCGACGTTCTCTTCTGAAAGTGGAAAATTGCACCTTGGCCGAGAGGGTGGACACACGGCTAATCGCATTGTTCACGCCGCAGATGCGACTGGCAAGGTCATCGAGCTCTCTCTGCTTGAGCGCGTGAAAAAGCACGCGAATATTCAGCTCTGCGAGTATCACTTCGCGGTTGAATTGCTGACGAATCACCATCTGGGTCAGCATGTCTCGAAAGTTCGTCCGGACATCGACTGTTTCGGTGCGTATGTGTACCATATTGAATCTGACAGAGTTGATACGTGGCTGGCAAAGGTTACCATGTTGGCTACCGGTGGTGCGGGACAAGTCTACCTTCACACTACCAATCCGGGTGTTGCGACCGGCGATGGTGTCGCGATGGCTTACAGGGCAAAGGCTCGGATTGCCAACATGGAATTTGTTCAATTCCACCCGACGAGCCTATATCACGAGGATGCTCGATCATTTCTCATCTCGGAGGCCGTGCGTGGTGAGGGAGCGTACCTGCTAAATGGCGCCGGTCACCGGTTCATGCCTGATTATGACTCTCGCGCCGAACTTGCGCCTCGCGATGTAGTGGCCCGCGCGATCGACGATCAACTTAAAGCCAGGGGGGAAAACCACGTTTGGCTGGACATCACACACCGGCCGGCAGAATTGATTCATTCCCGTTTTCCAAACATTAGTGCGAAATGTCTTGAGTACGGTATCGACATCACCAAAGACCACATTCCAGTGGTACCTGCAGCCCATTATTTTTGCGGGGGCGTTCACACCGATGTTGATGGACGCACATCCATAAATCGACTGATGGCAAGTGGAGAAGTCGCGTGTACGGGATTGCACGGAGCGAACCGACTGGCAAGTAATTCGCTTCTGGAGGCTCTTGTGGTCGGTAAGCGTTCTGCGAAAACGTCGATAGGCGTAGCCTCGGATAATACATTCTCGGAAGACGTTCCAGATTGGGATGATAGCTCGACTGAAAATCCTGCTGAGTGGATTCTGATATCTCACAACAGGGATGAGCTGCGGCGTGTGATGTGGGACTATGTTGGAATCGTACGGTCGGAATTACGCTTGGAGCGCGCCGCCCGTCGCACACGGTTTCTTTTCGAGGAAACGGAGGCGTTTTACCGAAAATCAAAAGTCTCAGCCGGACTGTGCGAGCTCAGAAATATGATTGCGGTCGCATACCTGGTTGTCCAAAGTGCCGCCATCAGAAGGGAGAGTCGAGGACTTCACTATATGACCGATTACCCGGAAATGGTGGAGAAGGAAGGACGACTAACACTCATTTGAAAGGCCCAGGGGTGCCCGCAGAAGAATTCTTTAAAGCCGTTATTGTGGTAGTCATTTATTGATTTTACTGCCGATTCTAACGTATATTTGGTGCTGCGAATGAATTGGGAGGCGGTATTGCCGCCCTTTTTTGTTGAACGGGGAGTACTGTGACGCCCGTCCGAGCTTTCGGACCGGGCGTTTTTTGCAGAGTCAAGTTTAGCACGACCATTCGCTGAAAAATGAATACTGACTGGAAATGATTGAGATCAGCGGACATAGCGACACTCTAGCACAGCAAGAGGCTCCTCTCGAGGTGCAAATTGGTGCATTAGTGGAAGAGTTTCTTGTTCGGGATGATCTTTTCCTCGTGGGCGTTTCAATCAAGGGCCAAAAAGGGTCTCGTTTGATTGAGATTTACATCGATGGTGACAAGGGCGTGGAGGTTGGAGTGCTGGCCTCTGTAAGTCGCGAATTGGCATTCGTCCTAGATGCCGAGGACATGGTGAAGGGGAAATATCGTCTGAACGTTTCCACTCCCGGTGTTGATCGTGCATTGACATCCGAACGCCAGTTTGTTCGACATGTCGGGAAATGCTTGGAAATTCTAATCAGGAATGAAGACGGAGGAACTTGGATTGAGGGTGAAAACCTCGGTATGAAAGATGGCGTTCTTCAACTTAAGACGTCATCGGATACTCGAGATTTGTCACTGGATTCGATTTCAAAAGCTAAAATAAAACTGCCCTGGTAGGGTTCTGAAGCCTGAACGGCTTCGAGATACTCAGAACGATAAAGAATATGCAGAATTCAGATCTTGTTTCTTCGTTTGCAGAGATTGCGCGAGAAAAAGGAATTGATCGTGATTCCTTGCAGTTGATTGTAGAAGAAGTCTTCCGAGCCATGATTCGGAAGCGGTACGGATCGGATGACTCCTTTGACATCATCCTGAACCCGGACCATGGTGACATGCAGATTATCCACATTCGAGAAGTTGTGGATGACTGGGTGGTAGAAGACCCGGTTACTCAAATCGAGGAAACCGATGCAAAGCTAATTGACGAGGATTTTGAGATAGGCGACGAAGTTGCCGAAGAAATCGAATTTCGGGACTTTGGTCGTCGTGCGGTTATGACCGCCCGGCAGACTTTCAGTCAAAGAATTCGGGACATCGAAAAAGACAACATCGTCGAGTGGTATTCGGACTTGGTAGGCGAAATCGTCGTGGGTGAGCTTTACCAGATGAGACGGCGCGAGATCTTGGTGATGCATAACAAGGCAGAGCTGAAGATGCCCCGCGAAGAACAGATATTCAGAGACCGTTTTCGCAAGGGCGATATGATACGCGCGGTCATCAAGGAGGTTGGAAGAGAGCCGAATGGCGATCCTCGAATTGTGATTTCTCGAGCAGACGTTCTCTTTATGGAGCGACTGTTCGAACTAGAGGTGCCGGAAATCGATGAGGGTATTGTCGAGGTGAAGAAGATCGTGCGCGAGCCTGGAGATCGGGCGAAAGTAGCTGTAATCAGTTATGACGAGCGAATTGATCCTGTGGGAGCATGCGTAGGAATGAAGGGGTCACGTATCCACTCTGTGGTTCGTGAGCTCGGAAATGAAAATATTGACGTCGTTCAGTGGACTGATGACTCGGTTGAAATGATCAAACGGGCGCTATCTCCTGCGAATCCCGTGAAGGTCCAATTGA
>CALBJU010000327.1 GCA_937893205.1 uncultured Bacteroidota bacterium | reverse complement strand
AAGGTCTGGCGTGACGGCTGGAAACACGGAGATGAATATCGCCCCTTCTGGGGCGTCGCGTTGTCTCACGCTGAGCGGAGATCACCGACGTTCGGATGGTGGACCAGTGCCACGTTCAGACGCGACGCTGGATTCACCGCGCTCTCGGGGCGAGATGTTTTCCACGCGTTTGCCAAAACGATCTGGAGGCCAAAGCCCTCGTACAAACTGGATGTGCTCATTGGCCTGATGGCCAGGCAACGGGACAACTTTATTTTCTGGAAATCGGCAAGAGACGTGCTGAATCCGGGCCGTGTGACGTTCGGGGAGGAGGAAGTTGATCCCGATAGCACACCGAATGGCACTCTTGATGATTTTGTCAGGCAGATTACACTCCTGCCGGTGTTTACACACTTCCTGGGACCGACCCTCTTCTACGAAATAAAACTTCGGGCATTCGGCACCTTGGTCCAACCTCTCGACGATGAGACGGGAGATCGAAAAAAATTATCCGAAGGCACCGTCGGGGCCCGGTACGGTGGGGAATTCCAGGGAAATTGGATTCCAAGCCCGAATCGGCGCGTAGTGATTGGGTTTTCACGGGATGCCATCACGACCAGAAGCAGCTTTTTCGTAACTGGCGACGGGGATGAGCTCGGGGGACAGCCGGAGATCGCGGCGTTTGCTCATATTGAAGAAAAGCTGAGCAAGACCCTCCATCTGGTGGGAGGACTCCGATACGATCACTACCGGATTGATTCCTCGGAATCGGAGTCGAGTTTGAGTCCGAAGGTCAGTATGGCTTATGAATGGTTTCCTAACAACATCATTCGTGTCGCCTGGGGATATGGGTTTCGCGTGCCCTCATTCGCGGAGCGATTCACTGACAATCGGGATTATCTGCCCATCGTCAGAAACCTGGAACTCAAACCCGAACGTAGCCAGAGCGTTGAATTGGGAGTCAGAGGGGTTGGAGAGCTGGGTAGACTCGGATCAATATCGTGGGACCTGGCGGCCTTTCGGAACACGTATCAAAACTTTATCGAACCTCGCCTGGTCATCGCCGAACGGGCTTTCCAGTTCATCAATCTCGGTGAGGCAAGGGTCATCGGTTCGGAAACGCAGCTGAAGTGGCAGTCCAGTTCAGGAAAAATCGCTGCTTCTGCGGGCTACACATTCCTCTCAACAGAAGAGAAGAGCTCTGGAGATGAGCTGCCGTTTCGCCCACGTCATCACTTCGTCGCTACCCTGGAGGCCGCAGTGTTCGGACCCATTCGAGCCGGCGCTGATTTTAGATATACCTCTGAACCTGAACGCGTGGAAACCGACTTTGCGCGATTTGTAACCGACGCCGAAATAATGGTAGATACGCGGGTTCTTGATCTCCGGCTTTCGACCGAGCATGGACCCCTGAAATTAGCGGTGCTGATAAACAATGTGCTCGAGTATCACTATGTCGATAGACCGGCCCTGTTGGGTCAGCCGCGAAAATTTACCGTGCAGGTGACGTGGACGCGGTAATAGTATCGTAGGTGAGGGTGCTCACCACCCCATTCTTTCCGCCAGGGCTGTGATGTGGCGTACGTGGTGCAGACTATGCCAGGCATAAATCTGAAGTACGACATCCAGATTCATCTCGCCATCCTCCGGGTGCAGGATGAGTCGAGCAAATTCCTGGGGCGCCATAGCGTTCAGTATCGCTACCCATCTCAAGTGCAAGCCCTCCACAAGATCCAGCGATACGCTAACGGGTACCTCCGAACAATCAGCCAGCCTTGCCCACGCGTCCTGATCATAGGCGGTGATACGAGGTCTGTCCTCGGTCAAACCCAGACGAAACCGGATGTACGCGTTGCAGTGGCTGTCAAACAAGTGGTGCACCAACTGTCGTACGGTCCATCCACCCTCCCGGTACGGCGTATTCAACTGATCGTCCGACAGGTCTTCGACCGCCGCTCTAAGCCTTTCAGAGCAGTTCGAAATCGTCGAAATGAATGCCCGACGCTCATCGTGTGACGTAATCGTAACGAGAGATAAACGACCGGTGGGAAATCGAAGAGTATCCAGATCAGGCATAGTCTAGAATGGTTTTAAGACGCCCATAGCGGCGGCAAGTACGATGACAATCGCGGCGATGTACCAGCCCAGACCCGCATCGAAGCGTTTGGAAAGAGTAGGAAAGGCGCCAAGCAGCAGCCACAACGTAACTTTTACCCAGATCCACAATGGCCATGGAAATCCGATTGACAAACGAGCCAACATTCCGAAGCCAGCCAACAGAAGTAGGAACAGTCCGAGTCCATGAAACACGAGAAGAATCTTGGGTCGGGCGTCCAGTGAAGCTTGTCGCCCGGCGATCATCCCTCCCAGGGAGAGCGTCAAGAGGACCAGGCCGGCGACGTGCAGAACGAGATAGAAAGTGTGTGGCATGTCAGGGTGCTTTATTTATTGGAAGGCCAAGTTACCTCACCCAGGAGTGAAGTGTCTGAGCCCGATCGAGTTCCGGGTCGCCGAGCGTCTGAACAAATTCTTCTCGGCCGGACGCATTCATTCAATGGGGGGACGCTCCAGATGAAACTGGGTTCGGCTCTGGTAGAATGTAGCCAGAGAAAGCGCCGCTTCATCCTCGTAGAGGCCACCTACTATCGTGAAAGATGCCGGATTTCGTCTGGCGGCGACGGGAGAGTCATCCACCGTAGAAAAGTGATTGGGTAAGGTCACCGAAGGATGCCCGGTCAGATTAGTGACTCTCAGACCTGCATTCCCGAAGGACGGCATCACAAGGACGTCGATGGCGGCGAACAGGTCGTTCATGGCCTTCATGAGTAGTGTCCGGGCGCGGCTCGCATTCACGTATTCCACGGCGGGTGTGAGCCTGGCCTTTCGGAACGCGTCTGGCCATGCTCCTCGGCTTTGCCGGACCAGCAGATCATCCTCGCCGCTGAGCGTGAGATGATCGAAGGCGGCAGCAGCCTCAACACCAAGCATCAGGAGTATGGGCGATGAATCGATATTCGGAAAGGAAACCGGTTTCAGGTCAATTCCTGCACGCCGAAAAACCTGCAGAACCGCCGTATCACGGTCGTTTTCAAATTCGTCGGCCAGGAATCCGACCCTCAGATCACGAACATCCCGGCCTGCAGGCCATGAAAAGGGGGTCGTGACGGTCGTGGGGTCATTGGAATCGTGTCCATGAATCGCACTGAAGATCAGGGCGCAACACTCAGCACTTCTGCACATGGGGCCCAGCTTGTCCATCGACCAACTCAATGTCATGGCGCCCACGCGGCTGACCCGACCAAATGTTGGGCGGAGTCCGGTCACGCCGTTTCTGGTCGACGGCGATACAATGGACCCAAGCGTTTCCGAGCCGATGGCAAATCCTACCAGTCCTGCTGCAACCGCTGCTCCTGGACCAGCAGAAGAGCCGCTTGATCCCCGATCGAGATTCCAGGGATTTTTGGTCTTCCCTCCGTACCACACATCGCCCATTGCCAGGGCTCCGAGGGTCAGCTTCGCGACCAGCACGGCACCTGCCTCATCGAGGCGCTGAACAACTTCGGCGTCTTGATCGATTCGCTGCTCTTTGTAGGGCATGGCTCCCCACGTGGTGGGGTAACCCTGGACGGCAAGCAAGTCTTTGGCGCCCCACGGGATACCGTGCAGCGGTCCCCTGTAGTGACCCGCGTCCAATTCGGCGTCAGCTGCGCGCGCCTGTCGGCGCGCGCGCTCCTCGGTGAGCGTGATGACGCACTCCAGAATGGGGCCGTACCTCTTGAGCCTGCTCAGCGACAACTCGGTCAGATACACAGAAGTCACCTGCCGAGATTTCAGCATTGCCGACAACTCGGCTACCGGCATGAACGCGAGATCCTCATCGGAAGCAGTTCTGACGATAGCGTCTGGCTGCCATTCGAGAGGTGGCTTTCCTTCGAGGCGGGGCGCATCCTTTCCGCCTATCTGAGGATCAAAAACCAGCGATGGGATCACGTGATTGGGCAACTTCAGGTCGCGTAGGGCCTGATAGTCCTCCAACCTTCCTTTCAGACCTTCAAGCATGAGCTCTCGATCTTCGTCAGAAAATGCGAGTCCGGCCAGCTTTTCCGCGCTTTTGATGACATCGAGCGTTATTTCATCAGCTTCAAGCGCCTTCACATACAGAATCCCAGGGAAAATGGAGGACACGGAGCCCAGGAGGGCTGCTGCTTCAATAAACGAACGACGGGAAACGGCAGACATGGCGCTGTTGGAGAGGCTTGGCCGAGGCACAAGGGGTTAGATGGCGAAGGCGGTTTATCCCGGAAAGGCGGATGCCCGATCAATGTAGCACTCTAGCGGGCCGGGATAAAGCTACTGTTCGCGCTCAAGATTGAGGCCTCTTAATCCAATCTCGCCGATCGATTCAGTGCCCTCGAAAGGCGCCCAGAAAAGTCCTTCGCCGTCGCCGGTCAACAGAGACCGCGCTTCAATGGAGCCTTCCACCTTCTTCTCAAAGACAGATTCAGAACTCCGAAGAATCACCGTAAACCGGTAGCGGACTCTGTAGTCATTGTTGTTGACAATCTTCATCACGACACCCTCCTTACTTCCTTCCTTTTCAGAAAAGAAGATGTACTCGATGAGTACGCCATCCGAGGCTACAACGGGCTTCCACGCCCAGTCTGTGGATGTTGCCACTTGCCGGGCCTCCTGAGCGTGGCTCGAGGCGGGAATACACAGGCCGATGATCAGTGCGAGACTAACCCAGCTGAGACCGCACAGCGCTCGC
>CALBJU010000326.1 GCA_937893205.1 uncultured Bacteroidota bacterium | reverse complement strand
TAATGGGAGCGACTTCTTTCGGTAAAGGACTGGTCCAGATCGTACGTCCGTTGCCGCACAATACGTCCTTGAAGATGACCACGTCCCACTACTTTCTTCCCTCCGGACGAACGATCCACTCTGCCACTCTGAATTCGTCTTCGGCGACGGTTGCCACTCCAATCATTGTGCAACTGAAGACGCTGGGAGGCCGAATGGTGCGAGGCGGGGTGGGTGTCGAGCCAGACATCGAACACTTGCGGGCGCCAATAAATGAGCTGGAGAGAGCTCTGGAGAGGGAGTCAGCATTTTTCCTGTTCGCGGATGGTTGGGTGGCTGGTCATTGTATTTCTGATGGGGAATGCTCGGGTTCCGACGAGGAGATGGTCGAAGAATTTCGTTCCTGGCTGGGCACGAGTGGATTTTCTCTGACGACTGATTCGGATTTGATGCTTCTCGAGTTCGAAGAGGAAGCGAGACAAGACGGATTTCGCACGCTGGCATCACAGATTGAGAAATTGCGTGAGGCAATGGACTCCGAAAAGGAGGATCAATTTGAGGAGATCGAAGCTCAAATTGTGCGCGGCATCAATGTCGAAGTTAGAGCTCGGTTACTGGATGAGCGATCTCAAGCCGAGGCGAATATTTCGCAGGACGAGTTGATTGCTCTGGCCAGAGCCTTGCTCGACAGGAAGAATGATATCGAGCAAATCTTGGAAGCGAACTAGAGTCTACCGGCCAGATTACGTGTTGCGTGTAGCATGACGTTGGCACCGCGTATGATATTCTCCGGAGTAGTGTACTCGGAGGGGTTGTGGCTGATACCACCCTCACTCGGCACGAAAATCATTCCCGAGGGCACGCTCCCACTCAGTATCTGAGCATCGTGTCCTGCCCCGCTCTTCATCCGACGCTGAGACAGGTTGTGATCTGTCGCTGCCGCCTCGACCGCTGCGATAACGGTCTCGGAAAAATCGCAGGGCTCTACCCGGGCGAGCGATCGAGACGTTACACTACATGCAGTCTCGCTGCCCGTCTTCTGGATGATAGAAGCGATCTGAGCCTCTGCTTTCTTAAGGGCCCTAAGGTCAGGATGACGCGCGTCGATGGTAAATACGACTTCCTGCGGGATGACATTGACCAGATTCGGATGATAGGTCACTGAGCCAATGGTTAGTCGCAAATCCTCGATCAGAGAGGGAAGATCGCGAAGCCTCGTCAAAATAGCCCCCGCTGCCTCACCCGCATCTTGCCTGCGCTCCATGGGCGTGGTCCCGGCGTGATTGGCAGTGCCGGAAACCGTTACTTCGGCCCACGAGAGGCCTTGAACGCCCGTCACCACGCCGACATCAATCTCCGCATCGACCAGAACCGGTCCCTGTTCGATATGCAGCTCGAGAAAAAAATCGACCCCGATATCATCCAGAATGTCTGATCCAGCATAACTCAGTCGGTCGAGCTCCTCACCTATCGTGTTACCACCTGTATCGCTGGTTAAACGTACATCTTCCAGGGAAACTCGGCCACAAAAGAACAGGCTTCCCATCATGTCGGGCATGAATCGAACGCCTTCTTCGTTGACGAATGACGCCACGATGACCGACCTCCGAGGAAGAGAGTCCGATTCCACGATACATTCCACCGCTTCGAGAGCCGCCAACACACCCAGGGCACCGTCATATTTCCCGCCCGCGGCGACGGTGTCCGTGTGCGAGCCAATCATCACCGCGCCTAAATTCGTTTGCCCCCTGAGTATGCCGAAAAGATTTCCAATGGCGTCGATCCTGATCTCCAATCCCAGTCTTTTCAGGTGAGTGATCACATATTCGCGCCCGGCCAGATCTTCGTCAGAAAACGCCAGACGGCACACACCACCGTCACTTCTGGCACCGATGGAGGCCAGCTCTTCGAGACGAGAAAGGAGTCTTTCGGACTTGATGCCGCCCATCAAAAAATGCAATTGGGTTTTCGAATAGTCATCCGGGGAAGATGCCACCAACCGCCAATAGAAACCAGCCCGAAAAGGTCTCGTATGAAAGATTTCGAATCGACCAGCGCTCGGAGCGCCGAATACCCTATTTGAGTGGGCTGGAATGAAAAATGAAAATAACCAATACGGTGAAAGGACTCTAATGCGTGTACGTTTGATGACCCTGTTTGCGGCAGGACTTTTATTTATGGGATGTGATCAACCGGTTAAGTCCCAGGACCAGAGGAGCACAAGTAGCTTCCGATCTGAATCTGATGCGCTACGCTCGTTCGAAGACCCGATTGGACAGGGCCGGACCACAGCCATTACACGCGCCGTTGAGAGGGCTTCACCCGCCGTGGTAAGTGTCAGCGTTACCCAGACACAACAGGTCGCGGTAAACCTCTACAACGATCCGTTCTATCAGTTTTATTACGGCCGACAACGTGCTCGAGTTTTGGAGCGAAAAGTCCAATCGATGGGGTCGGGATTCGTGATCAGTTCGGACGGATACATCGTCACCAATGATCACGTCGCAGGAAATGCCTCCCAGATTACGATAGCGTTTCCGGATGGCACCACGCGACCCGCCCGACTAATTGGAACAGATACAGGGACCGATCTGGCTCTTTTAAAGGTCGACACCGATTCTTTTCTGCCGCATCTGGAGTTTGAATTGAACAGTGATCCGATCGTGGGCGAGTGGTCCATCGCACTCGGGAATCCATTTGGTCTATTCGAGGCCACCGATCCAACGGTCACCGTCGGAGTCGTGAGCGCTACGGGTAGAGATTTGCAGCCGCAGAATGATCGATTTTATCTGGACATGATCCAGACCGACGCGGCCATCAACAAGGGTAACTCAGGCGGACCCCTTCTAAATGCGTTGGGAAGAGTCATAGGCGTGAATACAGCGATATTCACCGAGACCGGTGGTTCGGTCGGAATCGGCTTTGCAGTACCTGCCAAAAAGGCCGTTCGAATTCTAGAAGAGCTCCGCGATAAGGGGTACGTTGACCGGGCGTATTACACGGGGTTGCAGGGACGTACGCTGCCGGAACGATGGGCGCAGAACTTGGGAATAGCTCAAGCCAAAGGAATTATAGTTCAGATAGTAGATCCGGAATCTCCGGCGGATGACGCAGGATTTCAGCCGTATGACGTAATCCAAACCTTCGCTGGCAACGATGTCGACACGCTGGAAGATTTTGCTGCCCGTCTGTATGAGTATCGCCCCGGAGATGTGGTGGAGATGGAGGTGATCAGAGAGGGTCGCCGGATTTCCCTTTCAATGGAACTTGGAAGCCTTAGATAGCTGCCGTTTCGGCCGGGTCGCGGGTGTGGCTATCGCTGGTAATACCAGCCTTCTTCGAGACGAACCACACCGCGGCGTTCCGTCCTGAACTTGACAGGGATGGTTCTCCTTCCAAGTTCTCTAGTGGCGGAATAGACTTCGAAATGAAGGTGTGGTCCACTGGAAAATCCCGTGTCGCCCGAAATGGCGATAATATCACCCGTTCTCACGGCGTCACCCATCTGCACCTGGACCCCGTTCTCGTCCAGGTGAACGTAATTTCCGATGGTGCCATCGTTGTGTCTGATCTTAACGTAATTGGCTTTCGTCGAGAGGGCTTGATCAGGGCGGCCCTCGGTGAAGCCTTCCGCCAGTTCCATCACGATTCCGCCCCGGGCCGCCCGAATCGGCGTGCCGACGGGCATGTCCCAATCGATCGCATATTTCCCTTCATGGGTCGCGCCGCCAAGAAAACCCTGACCCACCAGATACTCATCCCCGCTCGAATACGGGAGTTGGTAAACATGACCCGGTCGGTGGCGAGCCTTGTAGTTGCCGAGAATCCATTTCAAATTGAATGAAAACGCCCAGCGGTCTCCTGGCTCCTTCACCCGCAGCGTCATAATCAGCGTCCGCGATCCACCGGGAAAACTATCGGTGAGCGGCAGTCGGACACTTGGCCTCATGTTTTCCAGTTCCATGTCCAGAACCATCGTAAAGTCCCACTTCACGATGCTGAGGACGTAGATGTTGACCTGGGTCGCTGTTTCTTCCGTCTCAATACAAAACGTCTCGTCATAGCAATCCAGAATCCGGTTGCGCTGGATTGGAAAGAGCATTACGAATGCGAGAAGTGCTAACATGGCCTGGTATTCAGGAAAACCCAGCAGATTGGACCGAAAGACTCAAAACCGGTTCCGAGGGGCAACCGTGAGTGCCCTCCTTTGAGGTCGTTCAGACCCTGGAAAGACGTAGCAACTACCACGCGCTGGTGATGGCGGCTACGTTGTCTGTGACTGAGCCGGATCCGCCAAATACGGCGCTGCCAGCCACGATGACATCTGCGCCAGCGCCCGTCACTTCGGCAACATTGGTGGCTTTCACGCCGCCATCCACTTCCAGGTGCGCGGAAGAGCCGATTGCGTCGAGCATGCCGCGAAGGCGGCGAATCTTGTCGGTGCTGGCCTCGATGTAGGACTGTCCGCCAAATCCGGGGTTGACCGACATGATGAGTGCGAGGTCGATTTCTGGCAGGATTTCTTCGAGGCTGGAGAGGGGAGTGGCTGGATTCAGGGTCACTCCTGGGCGCGCGCCGGCGGCGCGGATGGCCTGGATGGTGCGGTGCAGGTGGGTGGCGGCTTCGACGTGAACCGTGATGATGTCGGCGCCGGCGTCGGCAAATGCTTCGACGTAATCATCCGGATTTTCAATCATCAGATGGACATCGAGAACGGCACCAGTTTCGTCGGCCAATGGCCGGAGCGCCTTCACGATGAGCGGCCCAATCGTGATGTTCGGCACGAAGTGCCCGTCCATCACATCGATGTGCAACCACTTGGCCCCAGCACCCAGTGCTTCCCGACAGTGATCTCCCAGCCGTGCGAAGTCAGCCGAAAGAATACTGGGAGATAGAATGGGCATGGGAGCGGCCGGAATTGGATTATTAAACTGGGAGTTACGAGAAGATGATGACCCCGATGGCCACGAGTAAAGCATTCACGAGAGAAATCGGGAGGAGGTACTTCCAGCCGAGTGTCATGAGCTGCTGATACTTAAAGCGGGGCAGCGTCCAACGAACCCAGATGAAGAGGTAGGCGAAGAATGAAGCTTTGAGAACAACCGTACCAATCTGCATGATCATCAATAGAATCGAATCTTCAAGACCCGGGAATTGAGCGAGCAGGACCGACTCGAAGGGAAGCAGATATCCCCCAAAAAACAGCGTGACGATCACGAAAGAAGCGATGAAGAAGTTGACATACTCGGCCAGGAAGAACATGCCGAACTTCATTCCCGAGTATTCGGTGTGGTAGCCACCAACCAATTCCTGCTCGGCCTCCGGAAGATCGAAGGGAGCCCGGTTTGTTTCGGCGAACGCCGTGACGATGAACAGTATGCACCCTATTGGATTGCGAAAGACGTTCCACGCGAAGATGCCATATCCACCGCCCTGGTCTTCAACGATCGTTACCATGTTCAGCGAGCTGGAGATGAGGACCACCGACAGCACCGCCAGTCCCATCGAGAGCTCATAGGATATCATCTGGGCGGAGGAGCGAAGACCGCCCAACAGCGAGTATTTGTTATTTGAACTCCATCCCGCCAGCGTCACGCCATACACGGAGATTGAAGTCAGCGCGAGCAGAACCAGTACGCTCACTGCCATGTCTGCAATTACCACGCCGCGGGCGAAAGGAATGAGCGCGCCCGACGCCATGGCGATCACCACCATCAGCATGGGGGCCAGGGAATGCACGAATGAATTGGCCGCGGTGGGTACGATGTTCTCTTTGAAGACCAGCTTCAACACGTCGGCAAATGGCTGGAGGAATCCAAAAGGACCCACTCTGTTCGGACCAGGCCGATTTTGCATGTATCCCGACACCTTTCGCTCGGCATACACCAGAACGGATGCGGAAATCAACAGGAAGTTGACGATTCCGAAGGCAATCAATGCTGTCCAATACCAGGCGAGATTCATATTCCTTTCGGTAGACTATATCAGGCCGTTACGCCAATTGGTTCGAGACTGACTCCAAATTCGCCCATTGCTTCATAGGTCGCTCCGGTGAAGCCACTGTCTGATTCAGCCAGTTCTGCCATGATGTTGCGCGGGCCTTTGTACTGCATTTCGTGGCCGAGCCGTGATGCGATTTCCGGAATCGATACCCACCCAGGCTGGCAATTCACCAGATTGGATTCGTTATACCATTTGTCAAATGGCGTTCCGTGCGCGTCGGCGCGGCACTTGCCGATTTCCATGGAAAGGGTGCGGTTTACGCCGGCGATCGATTTTGCGGGACGAAGGCGCTGCGCGCGGAGGTCGCCGTTCACGAACGACCCCACCGTTTCCACAGCCATGGCAGCCGGAAGGGCTACATCGGCAGCCGGTAGCGTTTGGTTGGTTGTGTGGTAGTGGTGCAGAATCACTTTCACCTTCTTCAGCTGCTTCGCCGTGCATACACCTGCAGCGACAATATCATCCTCCAACACGTACAACACATCTACTTCGCCGCCGGTAATTCTGGCCTTCAGCTCCTTTACATCTGCGGCGTGAAGGCCCAATCGTTCGCAGCCCTGTGAGTTCGGGGCGCGATCATCGGTCTTGAGCCAGCCGTCTGCGTGCCCTTCTTCCACGTGAGCAAGGTAGACAGGGGTCGGAGCGCCGACAGCCGTAGCCAGTTTCGTCAACAAATAATTGTCCTCCACCGTCGCATACGCCGATCCAACGAACAGGGCCCTGCTTCCGTCGATTCCGGTCAGGCAATCTGAAGCGGCCTTGTAGGCCATTTCCCACGACACCTCTGCATTTTCAACAGTCGGCCCCGTAGGTCGATTTTTATTAAACCGGTCACAGTCGAGACGCTCTTCGTCCGACAGCCAGTATTCGTTCACACTCATGTTGGTCCGTGGAGTAACCTTCATGATCTGATTGTCCTTGACCCAGTAGTAACAATTGGAGCCCTTCGAACCGACGGTTGAAATCGAGGCTGTCTTGCTCATCTCCCAGACTCTGGCGCCGAATCGATGCTCCTTCGACGTGAGCGCTCCCACCGGGCAGATATCGATCACGTTCATCGAGTAGGGATCGTCAAACTCAATCCCCGGGGGGGTCATTGGATAATTCTTGACGCCGCGCTCGATGATGGTAAGCTGGTTGCTCTTCGAGATCTCGCTGGTAAATCGTATGCACCGGGTGCAGTTGATACACCGCTCGGCGTCGAGGACGACGTTCGGGCCGAGATCGACGTGCTTGGGTTTATGCACCTTCTGGAATTCAAACCGCGAACTTTCGGGTCCATGTTTGTAAGCCTGATTCTGAAGAGGACAATGACCGGCCTGATCGCAGATTGGGCAATCGAGCGGGTGATTGATGAGCAGAAATTCAAGCGTGTCTTTCTGCGCACGGACTACCGCATCACTCGAGCAATGGGTCTTGACCACCATGCCATCGGTCATGTCCATAGAGCAACTGGTCTGCAGCTTGGGCATGAATTGGATGATCGGATTTCCGTCATCGTCCAGATTGGATTCCCGTGTCTCGCGGTTCATCTGCGGCATGCCCACATCTACCAGACACTGCCGGCAGTTGGCCGGAGCGGACATCGATGGATGGTAGCAGAAATGAGGCAGATCGACGCCATTATCCAGGCAGAACTGGAGTAGCCTCGGGCGGCCCTCAAATTCATAGTTCTGGTTATCAATGGTGATTGTCGGCATATCAGTCTAATTATGCGTTTTCAAGTACTCCGCCCGATGGTATGAGCGACGGACGACAGCGCGCTTCGAATTCGTCTCTAAATCGATCAATAGTATATCTGACGGGCCAGGCCGCCGCATCGGCGAGTGCGCATACGGTTCTTCCCTCCATCTGCGTGCACAGATCGAGGAGCAGGTCCAGATCGCGAAAATTGCCCTCGCCTTCATCGATTCGCGTAACGATGTTTTCCAGCCATCCTGTTCCTTCTCGGCACGGCGTGCACTGCCCACAGCTTTCGTGGTGATAGAAGTGTGTGATTCTTCTTAGCCATGCCACGATGTCGGTGTCTTCGTCCATGATCAACATTCCACTGGTACCCATCATCGAGCCCGCATCGCGAAGCGAATTGGCATCCATGGTGAGGCCTTCGATCATGTCGGCGCGCAGGATGGGGGTCGAAGATCCGCCGGGAATGAGTGCTTTGAGTTTTTTGCCGCCGCGCATTCCGCCAGCCACCTCATAGATGAGATCTGTAATGAGCATACCTGTTGGATACTCATACACTCCTGGACGATTCACATGACCGGAAATGCCGTACAGCACGGGTCCGGGATGCGCTTCGGCTCCGATCCCTGCATACCAGTCTCCACCATTTCTAATGATCAATGGGGCACACGCAAGCGATTCCACGTTGTTGATCGTCGTCGGATAGCCCCAGACACCCTTTTGGGCTGGAAACGGTGGTTTGATGCGGGGGTAGGCTCGTTTTCCCTCCAGCGATTCCATCAGGCTGGACTCTTCGCCGCAAATGTAGGCGCCTGCTCCCTTGTGGATGACGATTTCGCATGAAAAGCCGGAACCCATAATATCTTGTCCCACATAGCCTTTCGCGTATGCTTTCTCCAGCTCGCCTTCCATTAGAGTAATCCAGTCGGCAAACTCGCCGCGGATATACAAGAAGGCAGTCTTGATGGACATGGCGTAGGCAGCGATCAGCATACCTTCAAGAACCAGGTGTGGATTGTACTCCATCAGCTGGCGATCCTTGAATGTACCCGGCTCAGACTCGTCGCCATTGCAACACAGAAAACGCGGAATGTCGGGGTCAACCGGAGGCATGAAACTCCATTTAAGGCCGGTCGGAAATCCAGCTCCACCTCGACCTTTCAGGCCGCTCTTCTTCATCTCATTGGTTACGGAGGTCGGGTCCCACTTATCCGTGGTCAACACCTCTCGTAGGGCGGCGTACCCTTCGTGCTCCTCGTAGACCTCCAGTTTGTGGAGGTCTTTTACGGGCGGCATCAGTACACGCTTGAACGCCCGCCAATCTCCTGCTTTGCTTTGGGTTTCCATAGGGTGTTCAGCTCAGGGTTTCACTGACAGGGCAAACCCCGTAGGTCGGTGTGAGGGAAACGTCCGTTCTTCTGTTGCCTCCCAGTTCGTCTTCATCCTGGGGTAGAGTAACGGACTCGAATTCCGGCATCTTCCCATCGCGCAGCGCATCTACTAGCGCGTCGATTTTCTCCGGGGTCAAATGGTTTACGTACGGACCATTGGTGACCTGCAGCATCGGAGCCGAGCCGCACGCTCCGAGGCATTCCGCTTCTTGAATGGTGAACATTCCATCGGCAGTCGTCTCGCCCTTATGAATACCCAGTTTATCTTCGAGATAATGGAGTATGTCATAACCGCCACACAACTGGCAGGAAAAACAGGTGCATACATCGAGGACGTAGTCGCCTTTCTTTTCCTTGAAGTACTGTGTGTAGAAAGTGGCTACCCCGTACGTGTCCGCATAGGGCATTCCAATTTCGTCAGCGACCAGTTGGATGACCTCCGGTGGTAAAAACCCGAATTTCTCCTGCGCCAGCCAGAGGCCGTGCATCACCGCCCCTTCTTTGGAGGGATAACTCGAAACCCATTTCATGATCTGCGCTTTTTCATCCTTTGAAAAAGAGAGATCCTTTCCCGAGAACACGGGCTCCGGGTTTCGGTCTAGCAGATCAACTACAGGATTTTTTATAAAATCGGCCATATAGAATCTATTTGTCGGCTTCTCCAAGAACCGGATCAATCGTTCCGATCATGATGACCATATCTCCCATCTGGGCGCCTTCCATCATCGTTTCGAGTGCCTGTAGATTGGAGAAGCTTGGAGAATTCATCTTTGCCCGCCACGGAGTACCTGTTCCGTCCGATTGCAGATAGAATCCCAGCTCGCCTTTGGGGGCTTCGATGGCGTGATAGGCCGCGGCGCCCTTAGGCGGGCTCACGCCGGTATCGGTGTACATGAAGTCGTGAATCAGGCCTTCCATGGAGTAGTAAACATCGTTCTTGGAAGGGTATGCGCGCTTGGCATCCTCTACGCGGACGGGTCCCTGAATGGTCTCGAGTTTCTCGAGACACTGTCGGATAATTTTAATGCTCTCCTTCATCTCGTCCAGACGGACGAAATAGCGTGCGAGAGCGTCTCCTTCGGTCCGAATCGGAATATTGAAGTCCACCTCATCGTATTTGAGGTAGGGCTCGAAGCGCCTGATGTCGTGCGCTATACCGGAGCCTCGAAGGTTCGGACCGGTCATCCCGGCAGCCACAACGTCTTCGGCACTCATGTAACCGATACCGATGTTTCGATCGATCCAGATTCTATTTCTGTTGAGCAGCTTCTCCCAGCCTGCGAGTGAAGCGGGGAATTTCTCGGCGAAGTCTTTGATGAGATTAAAGCCTACGTCGTTGATGTCCGTTGCCACGCCTCCGATTCGGCTATGGGACACGGTCAGGCGGGCGCCTGCAACCTCATCAAAAATGGCGTAAATGTCCTCGCGAGCCTGAAAAGTCCACAGAAATACTGAGACCGCGCCGGCATCCATGAGGCCGACTCCCATCCATAGGAGATGGGACGAAATGCGGGCGACCTCGCTCATCATCATGCGAATCCACTGAGCGCGGTCGGGAATCTCTATGCCGGCCAACTTCTCCACGGCCAGGCACCACGCGACATTATTTGAGTAGGGCGAGAGATAGTCCATGCGGTCCGTATAGGGCATGAACTCCTGGTAGGATTTATTCTCCGCAATTTTCTCGATGCCGCGATGAAGATATCCGATATCGACAACGCACTTTTTGATCGTCTCGCCGTCCAGTTTTACCACACATCGAAGAACCCCGTGGGTGGCTGGATGCTGCGGGCCGATATTCAGCACCATTTCCTGTTCCAGCGCATCGACCGGGGAGCCGTCTCCAGATGATGTCTTTTCAATCCAGGAGTGTTTGCTCTCCAGACGACGATAGATGGCTTCGTTGTGGCGGGGCCAGAACTTCAGCGTTTCCTTGAAATCGGTATCGTTGATAATGCTCATATCCGCCTATCCCTCATCCCCATCGGTAGTTTGAACTTCTTCGAAGCTCTTCGGCGGCTTGCTGCCATGCGCGGCCGGGAACGGATCCATGGTGAGTTCACCGGTTGGCTCCTGAGGAGGCAGTGGAAGCGAACCCGGAACTCCAAGAAGGGGAAACTCCTTCCTGAGGGGAAAATATTCGAAATCTTCGGGCATGAACATCCGCCGCATGTCCGGGTGACCATCGAATGTGATGCCGAACATGTCGTAGCACTCGCGCTCGTTCCAGTTTGCTGCGGGATAGACGCCGGTCAGAGTGGACACGCTCAGCTTTTCTTCATCGAGGCGGATGACGAGGCGGATTCGTTTTGAATCGTTCAGATCGACCAGATTGTAAAATATTTCGTACCGATCATCCTCGGTGAACCGATCGATACCGCCTAGATCAGCCAGGTAGTTGAATCCCTGTTTGTCTTTCAAGAAGACGCAGACATCTACGATGCGGCTGGCGTCAACGCGAACCGTGCGCTCGCCCGCATACACGACGGTTTCTCCAATTGCATCCGTGAACTCTTTTTCGAGGGCGCTGATGACGGTGTCGACCTGGGTCGTGGCCTTCTCGTGCGGATTATTCTCGACGGCAGTCTCGGGCTCCTGCGGAACGAAATTGAACGGAAGCGTGCTCGGCGACTGAGATGTTCTGTCGTGTTGCGGCATGGATTTTACTGGGTATACAGGCCGCTCGGGCTGATGGTGTCCTTACCGTCCGGGGTAACGATCGAGGGCTTGCGCGGCGCAATATCTGGCTGCTCTTTCCCAAAAATACCGTCCTGCGCAACCGAGTACTCGTTTCGAATCTTTTCCTGGATGTCCATTAACGCGTGCATGACCGCTTCTGGCCGCGGAGGGCAGCCGGGAATGTAGACGTCGACCGGAAGGAAGTTATCCAATCCCTGAACGACACCGTAACACCTGTGCATGCCACCTGTAGATGCGCACGCCCCCATGGCAATGCACCATTTGGGGTCTGCCATCTGGTCCCACACTCTGCGGATCGTGTGAGCCATCTTGTAGCTGACCCAGCCCGCCACAATCATGAGGTCAGCCTGGCGGGGAGAAAATCGCATTGCTTCGCTTCCGAAACGAGCCACATCATACTTCGGTGCGGCGAAGGCCATCATCTCGATGGCGCAGCATGCGAGCCCCATGGGCATCGGCATGAGCGAGTTGGACCGCGCCCAGTTGACGACCGTATCGACCGTTGTTGTCAGAAATCCCTCCTGAGGGGCGCCATCTGATCCCATTGAACTTCGAGTTTATTCGGAAAAGGTTGAGTGATCAGTCAAATTCAAGGCCACCCTTCTTGATATCATAAACGAGGCCAATGGCCAGGATGATCACAAATAAGAAGATGACTCCCAGAACACCCGGGCCGACTCCGGCTGCGATAAATTCGCGAAAGCTCACCGCCCAGGGATACAGAAAGACAATTTCCACGTCGAAAACGATAAAGATCATCGCGACGAGATAAAACTTGACCGAGTATCGCTGGTGCGCGGATCCAATCGGATCCATTCCACTCTCATACGTGCCCTGTTTGATCACGTTTGCCCGTTTGGGGCCGATCAAAGCCGCCGCTTTCAGCAGGGTGAAGGACAGGCCGATGGCGATGCCCAACTGGATAAAAAATGGAATGAAGTCAGAAAGCATAGAGGCAGATCTCTTGGAGTCCTGAACGAAGGATGATACACGCTTAAAAACGCCGATGCAGGGCATTCACAAGCAGCATCACTTCATTGCCCCGAAGCTACCAAATCGCTTTTTCCGAGTCAACGAAATCCGATCCAAGAATGCTCTATTTGCGGTGAGTTCTCAAACGAATCGAGGACGTTTCAGACGGGACGACAAAGGGGGCGATGGAGGAGGTGACGGACGGGGCGGCGGACGGGGCAAAAAAATATGGGCGCCGCGCATCGCGCGGCGCCCATATTTGGGAAGTATCCGGCAACTTATTCCAGTTACTTGATCGTGTAGGTGAGTCGACCCATTCCCATGCGTCCCATTTCCGGTGCGCCAACAAATTCGCGGTGGAATTTATCGAGCACGTTCGAGACGCTGAAATCAATGCGCAGACCTGGGGCGACATCTCCCAGATCATAACCGACGCCAACATCCAACAGGAAGTAGCTGTCGACGTCTCCGGCATATGGGCCAGAGCGGACAGGGAATCCATCTGTATAGCGCCCCGCTGCATTGAATGTGAGGCCACTTTCCATCGTGTAGCGGAAGCCGGCGCTGCCTTTCAGAGCAGGAGCGTTGAGCGCCAGCTCTCGAGCCGGATCGTCTTCGCCCAGTTCTTCGTTGTCGAAGAAGTCATCGCTGACCAATGAGAGATTACCAAACATGCTGAAGCGATCGCTGGCAAGGTACTGGAAGGCGATATCGGCACCGTAATATGAGACCTTACCGAAATTTCGATACGTGAGCATCAGCTCGGGTGTACTACCCACTCCGGCGTTGTTTTCTCGAGGCTGAACGATGGCGACCGGAGTGGAGGCACTTGGCAAGCCACTGGCTGCCAGGCCCATAATCAGATTGGCAGCAGCTTCTGGACTGACGCCAAAAAGTGCGAGCGTACCAGCAAGCTGGGGATTGCCAGTGATTCCGACACCGAGGGCAGCCGTCAGGTCATTGGTCAGATTGGGCACCAGAACGAACGGTGTTTCGACCAGAAGAGGGCCGATAAAATTATCCCGCTGCGTGTAGTAGACATCTACGGTGGCGAGCAGCTTGTCATTGATGACTCCTTTGTAGCCGACTTCGTAGGTGTTGGTGATGGTCTGGTCGAGTGGGCGGATGTCACCAACGCCCGATATCAAATCAACTCCAAAAGTCGAAAGATTGAGCGTTGCGAGGACGCCTCGTGAGAATCCCTGAACATTGGTTCCCCCGTCGGGCGAAAGAAGAAAAACGAGCGCACCAGCAGTTGCTGCATCGACAGGTATTCCCTGAGATTGCAAAATGCCGGCCAGGACATCCAGAGGAATGGCCGCCAATCCAGCGTGCACGGCGGCGTAGGTCGCGTCCAGGGGAAGGCCGATCGGCTGAGCGACACCCAGAGCGGCCGGATTCAGACTGGAAGCGACCAGATCGGTACCCGCGAAGGCGGTATAGGCACTGTTTCGTTCAAACGTGTATCCGTATGCGTCTCCGCGACCCCGAATCAGTATGTCCGTACCCGGGATCTGCCCTGC
Organism: uncultured Bacteroidota bacterium; assembly: GCA_937893205.1. Taxonomy (GTDB): domain Bacteria; phylum Bacteroidota; class Rhodothermia; order Rhodothermales; family UBA10348; genus CALBJU01. The sequence continues at coordinate 13,403 of CALBJU010000326.1, read as the reverse complement.
GATGATGTTCAGGAAGCTGGAGTTAGTACTCGGGGAAGAAAACGCCCGATTGTACGTCACACGGAAAGAACTCGTGTTGTTTGGCTTATAAACCAGTGCCGCACGCGGGGAAAGTTGAAAATTTTCCTGAACGCTATTGTAATCCCCCCGAAGGGCGGCGGTGAAATTCAGCATTGAAGTCAGGCTGGATGTGACCTGGACATAGCCGCCAACCTCATCGATACCTTCGTCTGTCTGGATCGTGCCCTCTGTGTCAGGTCTGGTTAGTTCCAGGTCGACCCCGAAGATGACATCGTGTTTGCCCTCTGAAAGGGACATGTCATACTGGGCCTGGGCTACCAACTGCGTGCTCTTATCCACTACAGCTCCGGCGCCGTAAACGAAGGAATCGGCAGCATCGTTCTTATTCAAATACACCTGAGCGAAGAAGTTATCGATGTTCAAGCGCAGCTGACCGTAAGTGTAGCCGATACCGTCGGCCTGAACCGTACCTATACCTGAAAGGACTGTTGCTTTGAGCGTCGCGTAGCCCGCGTTGACAGCTATCGAGCCCGTTTCGCTGAAACGGTATTCAAGAGCGCCATTAACATTCAGTTTCTCATAATCCGTGTCTCGAACTCCATCCGCCAGAATCTGAAGTGCATCTGCATCGTCATCGGGATCTAGGGCCCAGTCGTCCGCTTTGGTGTAAAATCCAGTAATTTTATATCCCAATTTCCCATCGGGTCCGGCAACACCAGCATGCCTCCATTCTGCACCAAATAGCGACTGTTCTCCTCCTGTGATCGAAACAGTAGTTCCCGGATGCGTGAACGGATCCTTAGAAATGAAGTGGACAACTCCCGCATCAACGCCTGCGCCGTACAGCGCGGATCCAGGTCCACGAACGACTTCGACGCGATCAATGTCAATGCCCACATTCGGCATCAGCGAGTAAAGATTCACTGCCAGAGACGGCACGGCACCCTGACGATAGTCCGTCAATACGTATGCGGCCGAGGAAAAGGCATTGTTGAATCCGCGAAGCACCATTTCGCGACGGTCAACTCCCGTTTGCTGCATATCGACTCCAGGAGTCGTGCGCAGAGCTTCGACGGGAGAGGTGCTCACGGAAGCCGTGAGGTCCGCACCAGATAGGACAGATATTGCGGCGGGTGCGTCGAGTGCTTTTTCCTCGCGCCTTGACGCGGCAACCACAATGATATTCAGCTCCAACCCTGATTGGCCGAGGGCACAATCAAACGTAACGGTTGCGCCAGCTGAGACGGTGACCTCTGATTCGCAATCCTGAAACCCAACATAGCGCGCGCGCAATGTGTAGGATCCGGGGGCAACCATGAAACTATAACTTCCGTCCAGGCCGGAGGCAGTACCTCCTTTCACGGCTCCAGAAGCATCCAGCGCAATTACGTTCGCTCCGGGCAGAGCGCTCCCCTCGTCTTCAACGGTAATGGTACCGGAAACGGTGCCATTTTGCTGCGCGAGGACCGCGTTTGGGCTGAATGTTAATACAAAAAGGGCTATCACAAACGAAAGGCGTGTTAGCATGTTGGTCATTTGATCTCTCCAGACTTTGATCATGTTATCGAACCGCATTCCTCCAAAATCGGAAGAGCTGTCGACTGACTATCGGACGTGAATATATCCGAAACTTAGAATTACTTAAAAAACGGAATTTCGGGGCACTATGGCAAGCGTTTGTGCAGCTTTGTGTCCAAGGAATCGAATTAATCTGCAGTTTTCAAATAGACGCACGCAAAATCGGCCATTCAGGGATCAATATCGGTTCCGAAGGGCCTTTCCTGGTCTGAAAAGGGTCATTTCGGCGTCTCGGAGTACAAACTGCCCCGACACGAGAACATTTCGAACGCCAACCGCAAAGTGGTGGGGATCCCCAAACCGAGCCGTATCGGCTATTCCCAGGGGGTCAAACACAGCGATATCTGCAACTGCACCCACCCGAATTTCGCCGCGATCGAGGAGATTGAGCCGTTCTGCCGGAAGTGAGGTCATCTTTCGAACGGCTTCCTCGAGAGTAAGAACCCCTTGCTCCCGAACGAAATATCCGAGTACGCGCGCAAAGGCACCGTAATTTCTGGGGTGCGGCACCCCCACATCCATTGCTGGAATTCCGCCGTCGGAGGACACCGAGGTCATCGGATGCTTCATGATGGTCGTGACGTCACCTTCGGACATCGAGTGAAAAACACCCGAGCAGCTACCTGCCGCGACCAGCTCAAGAGCAACGTCGGCAGCGCCGGCAACATCGACTTCCAGCCCACGATCCGTGAGTATGTCGGCGAGGCTCTTCCCGTCAAATGAGCCGTCGAAATCGCATTTTGCCGCGACAATGGTTGATGGATCGGCTCCGCGCTCTTCGCGGATGTGTTCAATGACATCTGCGCGGATGCGATCTCGGGTGACCGGGTCTGCGAGCCGTCTGAGGAGCGCATCGAATCCACCGTCTTTCGACCAGGTCGGAAAAAGAATGGTCAGTCCGGTACTTGAAGCCGTGTACGGATACTGATCACTCGAAGCGTCAATTCCCTCTGCAATGGCTCTGTCGATCAGAGCGAGGGATTGCACAGCCATTCCCCATCGACCTTTACCAATGACCTTGTGGTGTGTTACCTGAACGCGAACCCCCGCGCCGCGACCCACATCAATCACTTCGGTTACGCTCTCGAGAAGTCTGGCGCCCTCATCCCGGATGTGAGAAATGTACATGCCATCGAACTCGGCAACGGGACGGGCGAGTCGAATAAGTTCTTCTACATCAGCGAAGGCGCCGGGGGTGTACTCGAGTCCGGAGGAAAGACCAAATGCCCCGTCATCCATCGCCTGTCTGACCAGGTCCGTCATCTCCGTCATTTCATATTCGGTTGCACTCCGGTCATCCTGGCCAACTACATCTGCCCTCACAGATCCATGGCCAATGAAAAGTCCAACATTGATTGCTGGAGGATTTTCATCCAGATATTCGAGAAATGCCGCGATATTCAGCGCGGAGGATCCATCCTGACCACCAAAGACGCTTGTTACTCCCTGTCGCACATAGTTTTCGGCTGAAGGGCGCTCCACTATTGCGCTGCCCTCGATACTCGAGGAGGTCGCGTGACTGTGGATGTCGATAAAACCGGGCGCGACGGTAAGACCTGAGGCGTCAATGCGGGTCTGGGCCGTAAAGGTCGCCAGATTTCCAACTGAGACGATCTTGGCCCCGCGAATTCCAATATCGGTCATCTCTGCGGGTGCTCCCGTTCCATCTATGACCGAGCCATTTTCGATGATGATGTCGAAGTCGGTCCCAGTGCACGAACTGATAAACAGTACAGCGAGGAGGACGAGCTTCAGATGGAAATGCATGGCGGGACGTTCAGCAGGGTGACTGTTTTCTGGACCGCCTGAAAATGCACGAAAAGAAGGCCCTGTGCAAATGGGGAATCCCGTTGTTTTCAGACAAAAAAAAGGTTCGGCTCGCAGTACGCGAGCCGAACCCTATAAGAAAGAGCTGAAAGGGAGGGTCAGCTGTTTTCCGATGTCAATAAACGAATCAGGGAGAATTGATGCAAGGGCGACCGACTCATTGCCTTATTGACGGTGCACCATTGTGGCGTGAGACTGATCCGTACACATCATCAGCACCTCACTGATATTTACGTGTGGTGGGCGCGAGGCGCACCAAAGAACGGCATCCGCCACGTCGTCGGGAGTCAGTGGGGTCATACCAGCGTAGACGGTGTCGGCGCGCTCGCTATCTCCGTCAAATCGGACGATCGAGAACTCTGTTTCGACCAGACCGGGATCAACCGACGATACGCGAACATTCGTGCCGTGTAGGTCCATTTTCAATCCTTCATTCAGCGCCCTGACCGCGTGTTTACTCGCGCAGTAGACCGTGCCCCCGGGGTAGACCCAGTGCCCGGCCGCGGAGCCAATATTAATGATGTGCCCCCGGTTTCGTTCAACCATTGCGGGGGTGACTGCACTGGTCACGTGTATCAGTCCCTTGATGTTGGTTTCCAGCATTCCTTCCAGATGCTCAATGCTCGTCTCGTAAGATTTACTGACGCCCAGTGCCTTGCCTGCGTTATTGATCAGGACGTCTACTTCATTCCACTCAGATGAGAGGGAATCAACCGCTTCGAAAACAGCCGATCTATCGGTGACATCCATTCTCAGGGGCAACGCACGAATTCCGTATTCAGCGATCAATTCAGACGCCAAAGTCTCCACCCGTTCCATGCGTCGAGCTGCCAGAATCAGATGGGCCCCACCTCTGGCGAACGCCACGGCGCACGATCTCCCGATTCCAGAAGAAGCCCCTGTCACGAACACTATGCGGTCATTGAAGTTATACACGTCTCATTATTGATTTTAAAGATTGCTTGGGGAGTCGGGTAGCTAAAAAAGCCTGTCATTCTCCCCCTGATAGTGTGATATTTAACGTTCCCGGGTCAGGGAAATCAAACATACGGAAGACTTTTATGACCCTGCGATTTAAGGCATTTGCCATTCTCATGGCATTCACGATGTCTCTTTCCATCTCGATGAACGTACGTGCCCAGAGCTTATCGTCGAATACAGGCGCGCGCATCGATTGCGAAAACGGCGTAGCCGCTGGTTTTCCCTGCCTGAATGTGGACCTGCTGTCCCATCTGACTCTGTTGGATTTGACGACACAAGCGGGGACCGACCCATTTGGAAATCCAATATTCCTTGTCGATTTCGAGCTCAACGATATGTGGGGCTGGTATGACGAAGAAACGGATCGTGAATTCTTGATCGTTGGTCGCGAAGACGCGGCAGCCTTTGTCGAGGTTACCGATCCGGAAAATCCCGTGTATCTCGGGCACCTGCCTCATTCCGGAACGCGCGCAAGTATATGGCGAGACATTAAGGTCTATCAAAATTACGCTTACATCGTCGCGGACGGGGCTGGGAGTCACGGTGTGCAGGTGTTCGACTTGACGCAGCTACGATCCGTCGGACCCGATGCGATTGAGTTCAGCATGACTTTTAAATACACAGGCGTCAATTCGGTACACAACATTGTTATCAATGAGGACACAGGTTTTGCGTATGCCGTAGGCTCACGGAGTGGCGGCGAGACCTGTGGTGGCGGCCTGCATATGATGGATCTTTCCGATCCTGCGCTTCCCGTTTTCGCCGGGTGCTATGCTCAGGCCGCGGGGGGCGCCAATACGGGATACACGCACGATGCGCAGTGCGTTGTTTATCACGGTCCGGATCTGGATTGGCTGGGCAAAGAAATCTGCGTGGCTTCGAATGAAAAGGGAGTGGTTTTCGCGGACGTAACCGAGAAGTCGCTACCGGTGACCGTTTCCATCGGTACTTATCCATTGACCGAATACACCCATCAGGGATGGCTCAGCGAGGATCATCGCTTTTATTTTCAGGGTGATGAACTCGATGAGTTGCGCGGTGCGGTCAGTTCCACAAGAACCCTTGTATGGGATATTCAAGATCTAGACGACCCCATTCTGGCAGCTGAGCATTTCGCCGATCGCCAGACCATAGATCACAACATGTACGTGGTGGGAAATTTACTTTTTCAGAGTCAGTACAAGGACGGACTTCGGATCATGGATATTTCCGACCCCGAAAACATGGTCGAAGTTGCTTTTTTTGACACCCATCCACAGGATCAAAGCGTATGGGCCGGCTCGTGGAGCAACTACCCCTTCCTGAAAAATGGCGTGGTCGCCGTGAACAGCTCAACAGATGGGCTGTTTCTCCTGCAGCCCTCTTCGGAGATCATTACAAAGACCGAGACTCCTGTCGAAGTGCCCTCAGTCGTATCCCTGGTGTCCTTTTATCCGAATCCGTTCCAGAATTTTGGGACGCTCGAGCTGGAATTGAAGAGGAGCGAATCCGTTCGTATCGACTTGCTTGATGTGTTGGGTCGCAGGATAGAGCAAATCTATCATGGACGAATCACGGGAGGCAGTGTAGTTAGCGTTCCTGTGCGGATATCCTCCGTGCCGAGCGGTCTCTACGTGCTGCGCATTTCGGGCGAATCGTTCGAAATAACCAAAACCGTTCTACACACCAATCAGTAGAGTGGAATTGAAAGGAATTCGAATTATCGTAACAGCGGCAGCGATCTTTTCGTTTTCTCAGATAACGGCATTTGGGCAGGATGCGAAGTCGGACGTTGATGATTCGGTTGTTTCTACGCCCAAAGGCAGTAACTCAGGAGCGGGACCAGCGCAATGTGAGGACGGTACAGCCTCGGACTACACCTGCCTGAATGTCCACCTGGTCAGTCTGATGTCCCTCAATGAACTCGGAGCGGTCGGTGGCATCGGACTGAATGACGCGTGGGGATGGGTTGACGACGAGACGGGTAGGCGTTACGCGTTGGTGGCACGGGAAGATGGAATGGCGTTTGTGGACCTCACTAACCCGGAAACGCCCGTTTATGTGGGTGAACTGATTCGGCCGATAACTGCACAGACGAACGTCTGGCGGGACGTCAAGGTGGATGGAAACTATGCATTCATTGTAGCAGATGGAGGCTCAAGCCGGCGAGGCCCCCACGGAATGCAAGTATTCGACCTACGCCATCTACGTACTTATTCCGGTACCCCGCTTACTTTTTTCGCTGACGCACTCTACACAGAATTTACCGTCGCCCACAACATTGCAATCAACGAAGATTCTCACCGGGCCTACATCGTGGGAGCGCGCGGTCCTGGTGAAAGCTGCGGAGGTGGATTGCATATCGTAGACATTTCCAGCCCTCTCGCGCCTCGGTTTGAGGGATGTTTCAATGACGGGCAGACAGGGCGTGGGGCGGGATATACGCACGATGTTCAATGCGTTATCTATGGCGGCCCGGATCTCACCTATTCAGGGCGGGAAATTTGTATCGGATCGAACGTGGACGCTCTTTCGGTCGCCGATGTTACCGATGCAAGCAATCCAATTATCGTTTCGCGGGGCACGTATCCCACCTCTTCCTATGTCCATCAGGGATGGCTCACAGAGGATCACCGCTATTTCATTCAGGACGATGAAGGCGATGAGCGCATCTATTTTTTTGGTGGAACGAGAACGATGATCTGGGATGTGCAGGACCTGGACGACCCAGTCTTGCTGACGGAGTTTGTCTCGGAAGTCAATGCCATCGACCACAATCTGTTCGTGCGCGGCGATTTTGCTTACCAGGCTAACTACACCAGCGGACTCCGAATTCTGGACATCTCTATTCCCGAAACGCCTATCACCGCCGGCTGGTTTGACACTCTTCCAGAACGCGATGATATAGCCTTCGCCGGAGCATGGATGGCATATCCCTATCCGGATTCTGATCTCATCATCGTAACGAGTCGGGACGAAGGCTTATTCGTGTTGAGGCCCTCCACCATACTGGGTACTCGATTTGGCTCGTTTTCAGTAACCTCCGGAGAATCCTCTGTTCGAGTGAGGTGGGAAGCAGTCGTTCAGAACAACGTGATGGGCTACAGAGTGGAGCGGCTTCTTCCAGACGGTTCGTACGAAGGGCTGTACGAGATTCAGTCCATCGCGGGAGGGGGCTCTGAATCATCTTACGATGAAGAGATCCAGATTGAAGAGGGCGTTCATCAACTCAGGGTATCGGCTTTGGGAACGGACGGCGGAATCGTCTCGACTGAAGACATTGCAGTCGCCGTGATCGCAGGGACCCACATCCTGAAGGCACCCTATCCAAATCCGGTCTCAGAATCCCTCACCTCGAGTCTGGTCGTCCGGGCGGGCCAGTCGATGCGCATCTCCGTCTTTGATGCTGCGGGTCGAGAAGTGGTCACTCTCTTCGATGGGTATCTCGACACCGGGAGGGAGCTACCCCTGTCCATGGATGCTTCTTCGTTGGCCGGTGGAGTGTACTTCCTTCAGATCGTTGGAGATAAATTCTCAGACTCGCGCAAGTTCGTTATCGCGCGTTGAGCCACTCGGCTCTGAAAACCCGAATTTCGCATCCGAATACGTACTCTCATAGAGTCGAAGTGCGTCAATAAAGGGGCTTAGGTTTGTGTTCGGGACTTACCATCATAAAAGAGTTCTCACCGCCATTACGGGTGCTTTTCTAGTGCTCGTTGGAATTGGCTGCGAGCTTTTAGGAGACGATCCTACGCCGGGAATCGGGGACGTCGAGGAGATCGCTTACCAGGATCACATCCAGCCCATTTTTGACAATCGATGCGCCGCCTGTCATAGCGGAGATCGCGTCGAAGCAGGACTGCGGCTCGACAGCTGGCCTTCGCTGATTGTTGGATCCGACTTCGGCGAAGCCCTTATTCCGTATTCGCCCGAGCAAAGCCTGATGATCAAGCTGCTTACGCGCACAAATGCGGATCCTCATCCCTCCGGCAAGCGAGAGCTAACACTCGACGAAGTGCAGCTGCTCAAGCGCTGGATTGAAGAGGGCGCGCGCGGTCCGGAAGGGAAGGTGCCCTATTCGGACTCCATCGAGCTCATCTACGTGGCCAATGAAGGAGAGCCCGCGCGCACCACATAGCCGGCGAGCCAGACGGCTCCTTCTGGTACGTCTCGGTGGGCAGCACGCGCCCGAGCGATATTCAGGCTGTCGTCAAGTTCAGTCGGGAAAACCAGTTCGTGGGACAAGTCGTTTTCGACTATCCAGGTCAACTTCTTATTCATCCGACTCAGGACGTTCTCTACGCCAGCAGGCAGCCCTCGGACCGGGACACCTCTCGCCACCTTGTCGAGATTCGTCGATCTGACATGTCTGCGTTTCAGGTGGACGTAACCTTCCCCGACGCATACCCAATCGCGATTCGGCCGCAAGGGGACTTCGTGTTCACGTCCAGCATAGACGTCGATCAAATGATGATTGTGGATGTAAATGACCTGAAAGTGTCATTTTTCGACATCAAAGGGGTAAAACACGCATTCAGCTACTTCACGATGGCCCCGTGGGGGGTAAAAATGTGGGGTAGCGCGCTGCGTAGCGGGACACTGACCCTGTTCAGCACTTCAAATCCCCACAGAATTGTCCAGCACCACTCCCTACGCGTTGGCTCGGACCCCAGACAACTCACCTATTCTCCTGATGCCCGGCGGGTTTATGCTGCAGTTCGGGGATCCGACCAGGTGGCCGTTCTGAATGCAGTATCCGAGATCATTGATGGCTACATCCAGCACGAGGGAATTTCGAGTCCCGTCGGGATCTCCATCACGGAGGATGGCAAATATCTTTTCGTTTCTAGCGAATTTCCGGATGGGCGCTATCAGCCGCGCTTTTCATTCGAAGGAGAACCGGCACCTGGAACAGTAGTCGTTATTGACACCGAAACCCTTGATGTGATAAAGACTATCGAGGCCGGTCAGGGCTCGGCTGCAACGGGTTCACGGGTTGTCCTCCCGCGGCCGGTCGGCTAGATCGCCTAATCTCGCGCACCGCGTTTGGACTTCTTCATCTCCCATGCGGTCATGCCCACAGACAGTAGCAGGCCCAGAAGTCCAAGCCATACGATTGCCGAAAAGTTTTCTCCCATGTTGGGCTGCAGGAGAGACCGGTCCGCAGCCAACCAAGGCCAGAGTGATCTAAGTGATCCCAGCATGAGACCTACAAGGGCGGCCATGGTCACATCGTGCGCTCTCGCGAGCAGGGACTTCAGCACGACAGAAAAACTTCCCAATCCAATTCCCGCGCCCAGGGCAAAGACGAACAGTACGATGAAATTTCGTTCGTTGATCGCATCGAATATTGGCGTGTACATGCCGAGAATGAGTAGCACGAACGCGCCGCTGATGCCGGGAAGCAGCGCAGCACATATGGCCAGTACTGCCGCGCCGAACACGGCCCACAGACCTGGGTCTGTTACTTCAAGTGGTGGTATGCCCACGAGTATGAATGAAACAACCGCTGCAGCCATCAGCACCAGGACATTTTTCAGCTGATGATCGCTAATTCGCAGCCACGGAATTGGAATCGTACCCAGAATAAGTCCAAAAAACAGGCTTCTGCTTTCTTGGGGCCATGTTTCGAGCAGATCCGGAATCAGAGCCGCTCCGAGCAGAGGAGCAATCAGGACACCCACGAAGAGCGAAACAAGGAATCCCCATTCAACAGCACTGACGGTAGAACGAAACGAGGCCAGGTCCAGTCGGAGGAGTGAAATCCCTCCTCGGAAGAGATCACTGAGCAGCTCGATGAGTCGCTCGTAGATTCCGAGAACGAGTGCCATCGTTCCACCGCTCACACCTGGGATGACGTTGGCGACGCCGATGGCAATTCCCTGCCCGAGGTGTAGAAGCCACCGTAGGGGAGATGTCGTCATGCGATTGTGTTAGGAGGCCCTACTGATCAAGATCGAGCAATCGCCGAATCCGTTGGTCTCGGTACAGCTCAGGATACGCCTGGGGAAACCCCTCTTTCTGCTTGGGATCCAGGTGAAAGGCCATCTTCAGGGACTGAATACTTTCATCAGATTGCCCGAGTGCAAGTTGTGCAATCGCGCAATGAAAATAGGTCTGGGCACAGTCCGGCTTGAGTTTCAGAGACTGGCTGTACGCTTCCAGAGCTTCTTCCAGTTGGCCCGCTTCAAACAGAGTCTCCGCGTAGTCCGTCCACGCTTCTCTGTTCTTCGGGGAGACCTTGACCACCGTGCGATATGCGTTGATGGCTTCCGGTAGTCGACCCAGGTTGTACGCGCAATCTGCTTTAGCGTACCAGAAATCAGAGGTCTCTGGACTGATGACGACCGCGCGATTGAAGAACGTAAGCGCCTCTTCATACCGTTCCTGCGCGTCATAACAACTTCCGAGTCCGTACCAGGCCTCTGCATAGGTATCGTCAGCTTCCAGCGCTTTCTCGAAATAGTGTACCGAGCTCTCGAACAGCTTCAGCTCTTCAAATGCCAGTGCGATGTTGTAGCACGTTGCTGCATCGTTTCCCTCGAGCTCCAGGACTTGCTTGTAGCTCACGATCGCTTCTTTTAAATCACCCAGATTTGCGAGAGCGTTGCCGCGATTATAATGGGCCGAGGCGAAGTCATCCGAAATCACGATCGCCATGTCGTACGATTCGACGGCTTCTCGATAGCGGCCGATACGATTCATCACAATCGCGCGATTATACCACGCATCGTGCGAGTACGGGTCGATATCCAGATGTTTATCGTAGCACAGGATGCTCTCTTCTTCCTTGGATATCCTGTCGAAGCAAAACCCGAGTTCATACCAGACTTCAGGGTGCTCTGGATTCTGATCGGCACACTGCTCAAACACAGATATGGCATCAGCAATTCGGTTTAGGCGTTCGAGGGTGACGCCGTTGTTGAACAGGGCTTCTTCATTGTTGGGATCCAGTTGAAGTGCCTGCTCATACGCGTCGAGGGCTTTTCTGGGATCGTCCAGGCTGTCCAGCGTAATGCCTCGATTGACAATCGTTTCCAGGTCCGTCGGATTCAGTGCCAGGGCTTCATCGTATGCCGTCAGCGCGTCATTGTGTCGCCCGAGATTATTCAGGAGAATGCCCCGGCGCATCCAGCCGTCCGAGGAATACGGGTGGATTTCGAGAGACCGATCCACGACACGGAGGGATTCCTCAAAACGGCCTTGCTCGAAATAGTATAATGCGATCTCCTCAAGAGTATCTGAATCAAAATACCCGGAACCACCTTCCCGCTCGAAGTTCGCCGCCAGGTCTTCCAGGCGACTGTCATCTTTAAATTCTTCGAATCCGAAGTTGAAACTGCTCATACGGTGCGTTTGATCGTACCTGACAAAAAGAGCAAATACGGCGAGAACTGGTGTGAATGCCGCTTGAAAGCTGGCGACATCAAAAGGTTCGAGCCACGTACACATTATATATGTACACATGGCCAAAAACAAACAATTCTACTCCCATCTGCCTTTGTACATTAACGTGGAAAATGTCGATTATTGTGCTGTAGGCCTGAATTTCCCCTCGCAGACGCCAAGAAAGCTGTCAGTAGTAGATGATTATTAGTTTTGAAGGGATCGATGGATCCGGTAAAAGTACGCAGGCAAAGCACCTCATGTCTCGGCTAAGCGGGGAGGCCCACGAGGTACTCTATGTTCGAGAGCCGGGTGGAACACAGATATCAGAGAGTATTCGTGAGCTGCTTCTGAATCCCGAAGTGAAAATGCATCCCTTCACCGAGATGTTACTCTTCTCGGCGGCACGCGCGGAACTGGTTCGTGAAAAAATAAGGCCGTTCCACGAGCGCGGCGGCATCGTGATCTGTGATCGTTTTTTCGACTCGACGGTTGCCTACCAGGGCGGTGGACGCAAGGTCGCGGATGCAGACTGGCTGGACGCTTTTCAACGTGAAGTGGTGGATGGACTGATTCCTGAGAGAACCTATCTGGTCCGCGTGTCGGTGGAAGAAGCTACCGAGCGCCTCGCCCATAGATTCAAATCTCAAAAAGCAGCGGACCGACTCGAGATGGCAGGTGCTGCGTTCTTTCACCGGGTCTCAAAGGAATACGACCGGCTTGCGGAGCGCGATCCTGAGCGGTTCCGGATCATTGATGGCAGCGCATCTGAGGCGGAGGTAGCCGAGGAGATCTGGGAAGATGTCAGCCAGATACTGAGCAGTTAGGAACAGCCAAAAGAGAGGGCTGTACACCTTTCGGCCATAATCAAAAGGAAATGACCAGTTCGCCCCTTCCAATTCAGCAGCTCGAAGTCGTTCGAAACAGGTATGCCGAATATCTGAAAGAGCAGCATCTTCGCCAGACTCCGGAGAGGCTTATCATTTTTGAAGAGGTCTATGACACGGCCGATCATTTCGATGCCGACGAGCTCTTTCTTAGGCTGAAACAACACGATGTTGCTATCAGCCGAGCGACCGTTTACAACACGTTGGAGCTGCTGGTTGATTGCGATCTGGTTGTTCGGCACCAGTTTGGTAAGAAGCAGTCCAAATTCGAAAGGTCTTTCAGCTTCTGGCAGCACGACCACCTTATCTGTACGGATTGCAACGAGCTGTTCGAATTTTGTGATCCACGCATTCAAAGTATTCGAGACATGGTGTCGGAGATTTTCGAGTTTAAAATCAGTCACCACTCCCTGAACATGTACGGACAGTGCAAGAAAGAGGATTGCGAGAACCGATCGAAGGTCTCCAAGAGTTAGGTACATCCTCGTGGAGAGTGTATTAGGTAACGAGAGGGTGTTCTCTTTTCATTTTTGTTGACACTTCTCGACGTGTATATTAATCGGTCCGGCTTCACACCAGAACCCGCCAGAACAAGATTGTGAAACGCATTGCCCTCATAGGATTGGTCGTTCTCTTAACCGGAGCATCGCTGCTCTCGGGACGGGTTCGCCTGGCGTCCTTTCAGATCGATGAAGAGGGCCGAGATTTCGTCGTGACCTGGCAGTCGGAACTCGAAGAAGATGT
>CALBJU010000325.1 GCA_937893205.1 uncultured Bacteroidota bacterium | reverse complement strand
ACGATGAGTACAAACACTACGGCAGAAACCGTGTGCAGCGTACGTCGGGGAATCTGTCTAAGAAATTTGCCGAACACAGGCAGGTGCCTAAATGAAAAACGGGCGCTAAAATGACTAAATGAACGAAAGAGAGCGGTGTTGGTGCCCTGATGAAAGGATCATGGTCTTCCCAGCGCGTGGGCCAGTGCAGCATCGATATCGGAAGGCGTAACGTCGTCTGTGACGTAGGCGTCTCCGAGCTTGCTCAGGAGTACAAAATAGAGTCGATCTGACTCACGCTTTTTGTCGCTCGACATGGCCTCTCTCACCGCCGGAATGCCCAGTGATGACGGTATGGGAGGCATCGTAATACGTTCCAGAACTTTTTCCGCACGCGATTGCTTCAGATGCCTATTGAACCTTCTTGACATGTGCAGCGCAGCCTTCATGCCGAGTGCCACCGCTTCCCCGTGCGTGTAAGTACCGTAACCGAGGGCTCGTTCGAGGGCATGTCCAAATGTGTGGCCGAAATTCAGAAGTACTCGTCTGCCACGTTCCAACTCATCTTCCGATACAATTTTCGCTTTGATTGCGGCGGCCCTGTACACGAGATCCGGAACCACCTCAGGATCTCGGGCCAGTATTCGAGACATTTCGGATTCAATCCACGCAAAAAATGCCTCATCCAGGATGAGAGCATGCTTTATCGCCTCTGCTAACCCACTGAGCCACTCCCGACGCGGCAAGGTGTACAATAGGGTAGTGTCCGTAAAAACCAGTTTGGGCTGATAGAACACTCCGACCAGGTTTTTCCCTTCTTCATGATTAATCCCAGTCTTTCCACCAATTGCGCTGTCCACCTGCGCGATGAGAGAAGTCGGAATCTGTACGAAGGGGACACCTCGGAGCAGAGTAGCCGCCGCAAATCCAGTCAAGTCGCCAATAACGCCGCCTCCAAGGGCAAGTACGGGAGTCTGTCGATCTATTTTCCAGGCAAGAGCTGCATCGTAGATAGCCTGGAGGTGCTTCGGTGACTTGGTGGTCTCACCGGCCGGGAGAGTAAGAATGAGTGGATCCCATCCATCATCTTTGAGAACACTATCGATTCGGGACCTGTAGTGTCCCGCAACATTGGTGTCTGTAATGACCAGGCATTTTCCGGGTCTGAGATTGGCGTTTCGGAGGCCTTCGGGAAGCTTGTCGAAGGCGGAAAAGACGACGTCATAACTTCGATCCTGAGAGAGTTCGATCCGAATGGGTTGTTCGATGTCCTGCAGGAGCATGCCGGTTGAACGAAGTGGTAGATTGATGTTTATACTATTTGAGGAAAGATAGGCATCGCGGGAGGCCGTTTCTCATTGATTAAAGAATGATTCGTCGACCCACCGATATCGTCAAGACGCTGCTCGAAGACATCGTTTCGGCCGGTGATACCGTCGTTGATGCGACGTGCGGAAATGGGAACGACACATTGATTCTGGCCACTCTGGCGGGCTCATCGGGCCGTGTCATTGCCATCGACAGCCAAATGAGTGCCATCGAAGCGACCAGAGAGAAACTGGCCTCCTCTTCCGGGTTGCCGACTGTGGAATTGAACCACGATTCTCATGACAATCTGACCCAAATCGTTGGGGGAGCGAGATCAATTCGCGTCATCGTTTTCAATCTGGGCTATCTGCCTGGGGAAGACACGGGAATCGTAACTCAGCCCGAATCAACGACATCCGCGATAGGGCAAGCCCTGGATCTGATCGATGTGGACGGAGCTGTATTCGTGACGCTTTACCCAGGTCACGCTGGAGGATCGGAAGAAGCCCAGGAGGTGGACCTCCTAGTTTCCAACCTGGATCCGAAACGTTTCTCGGTTGCTCGATACCAATGGATCAATCAGTCCTCGACTCATCCGTACGTATTGATTTTTCACCGCCGATCCTGATGTGTCTGATCCTTTTTTCTTTTGCTCCCGAAACGGATACGCCACTCGTTGTTCTGGCCAACCGTGACGAATTTTATGCTCGCGACACCCAACAGGCTGGGTTTTGGGACGACTATCCAGACATATTGGCCGGGCGTGATAATGTGGCCGGCGGAACATGGATGGGTGTGCATCGAAATGGACGCTTTGCCGCGGTGACGAATTACCGGGATCCGTCTGAAATTGTCCCCGATGCGCGCTCCCGGGGCGAGTTGACCGTGAATTTTCTTTCAGGCGGCTTTACGTCCAAGGAGTATCTGCTGGCTGTGCAGCAGGCCGGGGACCAATACAGCGGGTTCAATCTGATTGTATATGATTCCGATGGCCTCGGATATTATTCCAATCGATCGGAGCAAGGTCCCGTTTCACTAAGCAGTGGGACTTATGGTCTGAGCAATCATCTTTTGGATACTCCCTGGTCCAAGGTTGTGGCCGGTAAGGCGGCCCTCAATAAGCGGCTGCAGGAGTCACGTCCCTTGGATCATTCGCTTCTGGAGATTCTTGCCGACACAGAGCAGGCCCCAGACGAGGCTCTTCCCGAAACTGGAGTCGGAATGGAACTGGAGCGGATTCTTTCTGCTCGATGTATCGTCTCTCCCGAGTACGGCACACGATGTTCGACGTTGGTGAAAGTGTCATCGACCAGGAGCATTCATTTCATTGAGCGCACCCTGGTGCCCGAGGATCTAAATCCGGCGGTGGTTTTGTTTGACATCAAGCCTTGAGGGAGGAGGGCACATCACTCTACAACCCTTCAGGACGACTGGTTTTGGACTCCAGATTCCTTCAGGCCCTCCCTCGTTCTTTCAAGCCGGCGACACGCCCAGTCCTGGACCAGTCGGAAGACTGATTTCGCCTTGATTGAAAGTGAGGCCGGTGAATGGATCGGAAGCGAGATGCATCTGGCCATCAAGGTCGAGATAATCCACGAGTGGGCTCAGATGGGCGGCGGCGGTCAGTGCGACCGAACTTTCGATCATACAGCCGAGCATGACGCTCAGGTCTAGTGCGCGGGCAAGATGAATCATTTTTCTTGCCATGTGAATACCGCCACACTTCGCCAGTTTGATGTTGATGCCGGTGGCCGCTCCCGCAAGTTCGATCACATTTTCGGGACTGTGAACACTTTCGTCGGCGATCAATGGAGGAACATCAGAGGGTAGAATTCGCCGTAATAAGTGCCAGTCATCTATATGATCAGCAGAAATGGGCTGTTCGATGAACACAAGATTGCAGTCTGTCAGCTTCCGAATCATTTTCGCCGCTACGTCTACAGACCACCCTGAATTAACGTCCACACACAGCAGGCCACCGTATTGCTCTCTGGTTTTCCTTACGATAGCCTCGTCAAAATCCGGGTTCCCCGAGCCCAATTTCAGCTTCAGAAAGGGGAAAGTGTCCACGGTGTCCAACTGTTCGGCAAGATCATCGAGGTCTTCGGGGATGGGTATCGCATAGCTGCTTTTCGGTATGACCTGTGGATCCAGGCCGAACAACTCGTAAAGTGGAGCGCCCAGACGCTGCCCCCAGACATCATGTAGGGCCATGTCAACAGCGGCGATGGCCGTAGGAGGACCCTCGGGAAGAGCATCAATAATGGATACTATAGGTAGCTCACGCCGAATCAGCGCATCTTCGAGCATTTCCGAAATACTATCCACGTAGTCTGCGACATCGGGCACTGTGGTGGGATAGTAGGGTGGGAGCGCGGCCTCGCCAACGCCAGATCCTATCCGGACGAGTGCATTGGTTCTTTCGGTGCTCGATCCGTGTGCGATTCGGAAGGTGTGTTTGAGTTCCAACCGCAGTTGCTTTACCTGAACGCTCATGTCCTGTCAGGCTTTTGGAAAATCAACGTGCAGTCCAGCTTGAATTCCAGAGTGGCAGGACGGAACGAGCCGATCCATCAAGAACGCAGACAGATCTGCGGGGCTGTAGCCTGCAGGAACGGATATTCGATTCCTGAATGGGCCAATGACGGGGAGCCCGTCGAGTGTGCGGTAGAGCTTGCGATCAGGCTTGATCAGAACAGGTTCGCTCGCTTCGAAGGCTCCGTCCACGAGGGTCTGGCTCATTTCGATTGCCGAGGTGCGTAAAGGAGTTCCGCGGGAGGTTGAAAGACGCTCCAGAGAATCTGCAAGCGTAGTTGCTCCGGAGAGTGCTTCGATGTCGCCGATGACCGGATACAGAACCAATTCGTCTGGATGTAACCTTTCATCGAATGCCCGGCGATCACAGCCGTTGACAAGAATGGTAACCTGCCTTGATCCAGTTCCTGTACGATGAAGAGCAGCCTGGTGGATTCCCAGCGCGTACGCTATACCTTCGAAGATGCCGGGATCTGATCCGTTTTCACGCGTTCCGAGCTGAAGTCTTGGACTCAGCTTAGCGCTCAGCGAGAGTAGTTCGGGGAGGATTGTCAGATGCTCCGCATTCTCAGAATACGCCAGATCAAGAAATGGGCCTCGTAATCTGAAGACGCCGGTATCCTCCGCTGCCTGGGCCATTACCTCGGCGATTGAGAGTATTTCAGCAGTAGGGTGCCCGATAAACAGCGAAGACGAATCCCGAACCACCATTTCGACGGGTGGAACCGCGACAGATAATTCCCGGGCGGTCTCTTCCAGAACGAGATTGAGGGAATCCATAGTCAATCGAATTCGATCGTAGACTCGGGCCCGTTGTGTGGCGCTGCGCCTACTCGTGCATCCCGCTACAGAGACGGAGTATTTAACTTTGTGGATTCCCAAATCCCGGATTCCGGTTTCGAGAGAGGTCTCGATGACCCGCACAGCTGCGGCCTCAACCTCATCAGAGGAAGGACTGGATCCGATCGATGCCAGAACCGCTTCTACAATACCGGTGATGTCTGAGGTCTCCATTCGCCTACGCTGGGTGGGGCCTGAAACATACTACCCGCAGAGGACGGACTCCACTTCTGATCTGGCTTCTTATCGAGAGATACCGGATCGTGCATCGGCGAAAATTTGCCAGACAATTCCCGTTTTGACGTATCCAACAAGTGAGGCACACGGAGCACGGAAAGTGAGGCGCACGGAGCATGGAAAGTGAGGCGCACGGAGCATGAAAAGTGAGGCGCACGGAGCATGGAAGGTGAGGCGCACGGAGCATGGAAGGTGAGGCGCACGGAGCATGGAAGAAATATCGAAAGGGAGCCTCCGAATGGCAATGCTATCGCTCTTTCAATCGCGCAATAAGCGATTCGTGGATCCCACCAAATCCACCGTTGCTCATTACCAGGGCGATATCACCCGGCCTCAGCTCTTCGAGGACCAGCGGCAGCAGGTTTTCTGCTCCCTCCGCACACCCAGTTACAATTCCGGTTTCGTGAATCCGATCAAGCACCCGGTCGATGTCCATGAAATCCTCTGGCCGGTCATTGTGTCTGAATGGAGGTCTGCTCATGAAAACTGCTCCCACGTCTGAAAATGACGTTGCGTAGCCATCTTCGAAGACTTTTCGGCGACTTGAATTGGAACGAGGCTCAAATATGGCCACGATGCGTCGATCTGGCCATCGCTCACGCGTGGACTCAACCGTTGCCCGTACAGCTGTTGGATGATGGGCGAAGTCATCGAGTACGATCACGCCAGCGACATCGCCACGGATTTGCTGCCGGCGCTGAATACCCAGGAACGAACCAAACCCCTCCTTAAGATCAGAGATGCTCAGGCCTTCGTCAATCGCCACTGCAGCTACCGCCAGAGCGTTCTGAAGGTTATGCTTGCCGCTCAGTGGTAACCAGAGTCGGCCGAGAAGAGTGCCCTGAACCAGTAGATCAAAGCGTTGTCCATCTGATCCGGTTTCGATACGGACAGCTCTTACATCTAGATCGGACGCACCAAGTCCATAAGTCAGTATTCGACACGTTGCAGATTGTTCGAGACGCCTCACTTCGGGATCATCTCCGCACAGCACCAGAAGGCCCGAATCTGGAACAGAGGCGGCAAAAGCATTGAAAGCCTCTCTATAGTCAGACATCGACGAGTAAATGTCTGCATGATCAAATTCTACAGAGGTAACTATCGCCGAGGTGGGGCGATAGTGCATGAATTTCGGCCGTTTGTCGAAATACGCGGTGTCGTACTCATCTCCTTCGATGATGAAGTGTTCGCCGGATCCAACGGCATAACTGACGTTTCCATTGTTCATGATGCCGCCGACCAGGAATCCCGGGTCGCG